>JBFFJL010000030.1:0-16554 GCA_041555955.1 Nevskiaceae bacterium | reverse complement strand
TGACGGTCCGCTTGGCCAAAGCGACATCTTTCTTGGCCGCGCTCTTGACCTGGGTTGCGGCTTTCTTGACCGCAGATTTTGCTTTTGCAAAATCCTTGCGGGCCGAAGTCACGGCCTTCTTTGCCTTGCTACTCAACGAGCTCTTGGACGCAGCCTTCTTGGTTGCGGGCTTTTTGGCTGCAACTTTGGGAGCCGCCTTCTTCACAGTCACTTTCTTTGCTGCGGGTTTCTTCGCTGCCACTTTCTTCACGGCTTTGGCGCCGGCTTTCTTTGCAGGTTTCTTCATGGGCGTGACGAGCTCCATATAAATGACGGCCGATCCCGGCCGGGTTGGCTGAAAGTGGATGGGGTGTCGCCGACATGCGCCGGGCTGTCGCCGGGTGCGCAGCGCGGCGCATTGCGGTGAGACGATCGCGAATGCGATGTCATGCGGGAGCCTGCCGCAGGGGCGATGGAGTGCTGCTGGCGATCATCCGAGCACTTGCCGAGTCTGTGACTCGGCTGCCGAGGCTGCTTCGCCGCGGTTTTTCCGCCATGGTATGCCCCCTTGACTTTCCCCCGAAAAGCTGTTCGGAGTGTAGGGTGCGGCCGGGAAAGTGTCAAAAAATAACCGCTCGTAGGTTGGCGGGCTGCATGCTGCCGTATTTGCCCGGTTGCGGGCAGAAAACGTTTCAGCCAACCGGAAAATCCCGACCTATCGTTGGTTTACGGCACTGCAACACGACGGCTATGATTGCCGGCCTTCATTTTCGGGCGCGGCCAGGCGAGTGACTTGCATCGGCGCCGCCGCGCGAAATCCCTTTTCCATCATGAGGTTCTCTCCCATGTATCAAGGGCAGTCCATTCGAGTCAGTGTGCTCGACGGCGGTATCGCCGAGTTGTGTTTCGATCGCCAGGGCGAATCGGTCAACAAGTTCGACGCGCAGACTGTGCGCGAGCTCAAGGAGGCCGGACAGGCCATCGCCGCCGCTTCGGGCATCACCGGCCTGGTCGTGACCTCGGCCAAGGACGTCTTCATCGTCGGCGCCGACATTACCGAGTTCGGCGCGATGTTTGAGAAGTCCGAAGAAGAGATTGCGGCCTGGGCGTTGGAAGCCAATCAGGTCTTCAACGCGATTGAGGATCTGCCGTTTCCCAGTGTCACCGCGATCAACGGATTCGCGCTCGGCGGCGGTTTTGAAATGGCCCTGTCGACCGACTACCGCGTCATGGTGCCGGCCGCTCAGGTCGGCTTCCCCGAGGTCAAGCTCGGCATCATTCCGGGCTTCGGTGGCACTGTGCGCTTTCCGCGTCTGGTCGGCGCCGACAACGCGATCGAGTGGATTGCTGCAGGCAGCCAGAACAAGGCCGACGCAGCGCTGAAGATTCACGCGGTTGACGCCGTGGTCACGCCGGAGAAACTAAAGGACGCCGCGATCAAGCTGGTGCAGCAGGCTGCAGCGGGCCAGTACGACTGGAAAGCACGACGCGCGCAGAAGATGGGTCCGCTGAAGCTCGATCCGATCGAGTCGATGATGGTGTTCGGCACCGCGATCCCGTTCGTGCAGGGGCAGGCCGGCAAGAACTATCCGGCGCCAGTGACGGCGGTCAAGGGCATGCAGAAGGCGGCGTCCAAGAGTCGTGACGAGGCCCTGAAGATCGAAGGCCAAGGCTTCGCCAAGCTGGCGAAGACCACCCAGGCCGACGCGCTGATCGGGCTGTTCCTGAACGACCAGCTGATCAAGAAGAAAGGCAAGGGTTACATCAAGGCCGGCAAGAAGGTTGAGCATGCTGCGGTACTGGGCGCCGGCATCATGGGCGGCGGTATTGCGTACCAGAGCGCCGTCAAGGGCACGCCGATCATCATGAAGGACATCGCCGACAAGGCGCTGGACCTGGGCATGAATGAGGCCAACAAACTGCTGTCGAAGCAGGTCAGCCGCAAGAAGCTGACGCCGGAAAAGGCCGGACACATCCTGGCGACGATCCGTCCGACCCTGAATTACGGCGACTTCCAGGGCGTCGACGTCGTGGTCGAAGCGGTGGTCGAGAACCCGAAGATCAAGAAGAGCGTGCTGGCCGAAGTCGAGGCCCAGAGCAAGCCGGGGACCATCATCGCGTCGAACACTTCGTCGATCTCGATCGATGAGCTGGCGACTGCGGTCAAGGCGCCGGAAAACTTCCTCGGCATGCACTTCTTCAATCCGGTGCACAAGATGCCGCTGGTCGAAGTGATCTACGGCGAGAAGACGTCAAAGGAAGCGATTGCGACGGTCGCGGCCTACGCGGCGGCGATGGGCAAGACCCCGATCGTGGTCAAGAACTGCCCCGGCTTCCTGGTCAACCGCATTCTGTTCCCGTACTTCGGTGGCTGGTCGATGCTGATCCGCGACGGCGGCGACTATCTGAAGATTGACAAGGTCATGGAAGGCTTCGGCTGGCCGATGGGCCCGTCGTACCTGCAGGACGTGGTGGGTATCGACACCTCGCACCACGTCGG
The DNA here is from genome assembly GCA_041555955.1 of Nevskiaceae bacterium. Taxonomy (GTDB): domain Bacteria; phylum Pseudomonadota; class Gammaproteobacteria; order Nevskiales; family Nevskiaceae; genus Solimonas. The sequence goes on along the minus strand of JBFFJL010000030.1, from coordinate 14,075 downwards.
TGATGTGCTCGCCGAGGGCTATCCGGATCGGATGTCGAACAAGGAGTTCAAGTCCGGCCTTGATGTGATGTACGAGAACAACCGCTACGGCCAGAAGAACGGCATCGGCTTCTACAAGTACGAAGTCGACAAGAAGGGCAAGCAGAAGAAGGTCATTGATCCGCAGACCGCTGAACTGCTTGCGTCGGTGCAGCCGAATGGCAAGGCCGAGTTTTCGGATGAGGAAATCGTCGATCGCCTGATGATCCCGATGATCATTGAAACCGTGCGCTGCCTGGACGAAGGCATCGTCGAAACGCCGACCGAAGCCGACATGGGCCTGATCATGGGTATCGGCTTCCCGCCGTTCCGCGGCGGCGCCTTGAAGTACGCCGACAGCCTGGGTATGCAGACGATTCTGGACAAGTGCGCGAAGTACGCCAGCCTCGGCAAGCTGTATGAGCCGACCGAGTCGATGAAGGCGATGGCGGCCGAAGGCAAGCTGTACTTTCCCAAGTAAGCGCAGACCGAATCAGATATTGGAGATTGAGAAATGACGGAAGTAGTCATTGTTGATGCGGTCCGCACGCCGATGGGTCGCTCCAGGGGCGGTGCGTTCCGCAATGTGCGCGCCGAAGATCTGTCCGCCGAGTTGATCAAGGCGATTCTTGCGCGTAACCCGGCGCTGAACCCGGCCGAAGTCGAAGATGTGATCTGGGGCTGCGTGCAGCAGACCCTGGAGCAGGGCTTCAACGTTGCACGCAACATTCTGCTGAAGGCCGGCCTGCCGAACACGGTGCCGGGCCAGACGGTCAACCGTCTGTGCGGTTCGTCGATGACGGCGATCCACACGGCGACCGCGTCGATCAAGGCTGGCATGGGCGATGTGTTCCTGTGCGGCGGTGTCGAGCACATGGGGCATGTGCCGATGACCCACGGCTTTGACGGCGATCCGGGCCTGTCGGTGTCGCAGGCAAAGGCCTCGGCGATGATGGGCCTGACGGCGGAAATGCTGACGCAGACGCATCAGATCGACCGCAAGTCGCAGGACGAATTTGCGCTGGCCTCGCATCAGAAGGCGTATCAGGCGTGGAAGGACGGTCGCTTCAAGAACGAGATGATCGGCATCGCCGGTCACGACGCCGATGGTGCGCCGATCCTGGTCGATTTCGACGAGGTTGTACGCCCCGATGCCAACCTCGAAGATCTGGGCAAGCTGCGTCCGGCGTTCAATCCGGTGGGTTCGGTCACTGCCGGCAACAGTTCGGCAATTTCCGACGGGGCTTCCTGCACGCTGGTGATGTCGGCCGACAAGGCCAAGGCGCTGGGACTGAAGCCGATGGCGCGCATCGTCAGCATGGCGGCTGCGGGCTGCAATCCTTCGATCATGGGTATCGGCCCAGTGCCGGCGACCAAGAAGGCTCTGGCGCGTGCGGGACTCGAAGTCAGCAACATCGACTATTTCGAGCTGAATGAAGCCTTTGCAGCGCAATCGCTGGCGGTGATGAAGGACCTCAAGCTGACCGAGCGCATGGACCGGGTCAACATCAAGGGCGGTGCCATTGCCCTGGGTCACCCGCTGGGGTGTTCCGGCGCACGCATTACCGGTGCGCTAGCGCATGTTCTGCAGGAACAGGACGCGCAGTTTGGTGTCGCCACCATGTGCATCGGCATGGGGCAGGGTGTTGCCACCGTGCTGGAACGCTTGAACTGAGTGTGGCGTCATGCAGTCGCAACAAGGCCGGGCTTGTCCCGGCCTTGTTGCGTATGGGCATGGAGAATTTCTGGGGCTGCATTGGGTCAATTCCACTATCGTTATTGAGTTAAAACCACTATCGACGGCGTGGTGTATGGCTGCACAGAATCCAGGCTCTGGCGCGGCCATCGCGCAGACGATGGAAAACCTCTGTGGTGAGTCAATCGGAATCCGAATTCAGCCGTCTGCAACAAGAGTTGCAACGGCTTGCGTTGTATCCCTGCCGGGTGGTGATCGCTAATTTTGATGATTGCGCTGAAGTCGGTGTCGATTTTGAAATGGGTGTTGAGCGACTGCGAAATTTGGCGGCGTCAGAATGGTTGGACGTCCATCGCGATCCGGTGGGGGCCGTCAGGCTTGCCGAGGCATTGCTGCAACTACCGCTACAGTCGCAACGCGAGTCGCAGAGTCTATCGACGCAGCCTGCACCGATATAGGCGCGTGAATCTGCTCGATTTCGTAGTTGCGACAGTCGTTAAGGGATAGACTGCTGGCGTCCGTTTCAACCCGCCGATGGTTATGTCAGCCCAGACAGAGGGCGTCCACGCGCCCAAACTGGTGATCTGTGAACACTGCGATTCGGTCCATCAGCGCAGCCCGCTGCCGGCCGGAGCGGTGGCGCGTTGTCTGCGTTGCGGCGCCGAGCTGTATCGAAACCGCCGGGTCGATCTGGATGCGATGCTGGCGCTGACCCTGGCTGCGCTGATTGTATTGGCCATTGCCAATGCGTATCCGGTGGTCTGGATGGATCTGGGCGGGCAGTCGCGATCCGTGACCTTGTGGGGTGCCGTACTGTCGAGCTATGACGCCGGCGTGGGGCTGGTTGCCGTGGTGTCTGCTGCGTGCATCTTCCTGATGCCGCTGCTACAGATCGCTGTGCTGATCTACGTGCTGGTGCCGCTGCGCTCGGGATGGGTGCCGCCGCGCTTTTCCAGTGCGATGCATGCGCTGCGGCACATGCAGCCCTGGAGCATGGTCGAAGTGTTCCTGCTGGGTATTCTGGTGTCGGCGGTGAAGCTTGCCGCCGATGCGGCCATTGCGCCCGGCATCGGGCTGTGGGGCTTTGCGCTGCTGACCTATCTGCTGACCCTGATCACCAGCTACGATCTGCACGAACTGTGGGATCTTGCCGCCGAGGGGAAGACATGAATCTTCCGCCGCGTGCAGAGGCGGTGGGGGTGCTCGCATGTCACGCCTGCGGCGCGGTTTATCGCCTGGCGGCTGCCGCTAACAATGCGGGCTGCGATCTGCATTGCCGGCGTTGCGGAACCTCGATGCACCGGCGCAAGCCGGAGAGTCTCGCGCGGACCTGGGCGTTCCTGATTGCGGCAGCGATCCTGTACCTGCCTGCTAATTTGTTGCCGATCATGCTGACGTCGACCTTGCTGGAACAACGCAGCGATACGATTCTCAGCGGCGTCGCCGCATTGTGGCGCGACGGAGCCTGGGATATCGCGATCATCGTGTTCGTCGCCAGCGTGGTTGTGCCGATTCTGAAAATCGGTGTGATCGCCCTGCTGCTGTGGTCGGTACAGACCGGTGCACGCTGGCGCCAGCGTGAGCGGACACAGCTGTATCGAATCGTGGAATTTGTCGGTCACTGGTCGATGCTGGATGTGTTCGTGGTTGCGCTGCTGGTCGGGCTGGTTCATTTCCGCAGCTTCGCCGATGTTCAGCCTGGACCTGGGGCGGTCGCCTTCGCCGCCGTGGTGGTGTTGACGATGCTGGCCTCGATGAGTTTCGATCCGCGACTGATCTGGGATGTTCCCGGTTCGTCCGCATCCACTGCGCAGAAATCATGAGCACATCTGACGTCGGCGCTGAACTGCCGCCCCCCGAAATTCGTCCACCGCGAAAATACCGTCCCTCGCTGGTCTGGCTGGTGCCGCTGGTCGCGGCTGCCATTGGGCTGATCCTGGTTGTGCGTGCGGCGTTGTCCGCCGGCACGATGATCGAAATCACCTTCGAGTCCGCCGAGGGGCTTGAAGCGGGAGTCACCGAAGTCCGATTCAAGGACGTTGTCGTTGGTCGGGTCAAAGCTATTTCGTTGAGTGACGATCTGCAGCGGGTGGTCGTCGACGTTGAGCTCGGACACAGTGCGGAGCGGCTGGCGGTTGACGACACACGCTTCTGGGTGGTGCGACCGCGGGTCGATACCGGGGGCATCTCCGGCTTGAGTACACTGGTGTCGGGGGTCTACATCAGCCTCGATGCCGGGCAGTCGATCGAGTCCCGCACGGAATTTGTCGGCCTCGAAACGGCGCCCGCGGTGACCTCCGATCAGAAGGGCACCAGCTACGTGCTGCACAGCGACGGTCTGGGCTCGATCGACGTTGGTTCGCCGATCTATTTCCGTCGCATTCCGGTCGGTCGGGTCGGCAGCTACACGCTTGACCCGGACGGTCGCGGCGTGACCCTGCAGGTGTTCATTTCTGCGCCGTACGATCGGTTCGTGACCGAGACCGCGCGCTTCTGGAACGCCAGCGGCATTGATCTGTCGCTCAGCGCCAGCGGCCTCACGGTGAACACGGAGTCGCTGGCGACGGTGCTGGCGGGCGGTGTCGCGTTCCAGAATTTCGGCGACGCCGGGCAGGCTGCTGCGCAGACCCAATTTCAGCTTTACGACAGTCTGACTGCGGCGATGAGCCCGCCGACCAACGATCCGCTGGATATCCGCATGCGCTTCGTCGAGTCGATGCGTGGACTCAGTGTCGGGGCGCCGATCGACTTCCGCGGAGTCGAGCTCGGTACGGTGCAATCGGTTGATCTTGAATACGATGCTGAGCGCAAGCAGTTTCTCGGCAATGTCGTCGCTCGTGTATTTCCGACGCGGCTCGGTCACGCGTACGACGCCCTCAGCGAGCAGGCTGGCGCAGGCGAACGGGTGGCAGATCGCGTGTTTGCACGGCTGGTCGCTGAAGGCCTGCGCGCGCAGCTGCGCACCGGCAATCTGATCAGCGGTCAGCTGTATGTGGCGCTGGACTTCATTCCCAAGGCCAAGCCGGCGGGCGTGGTGATCGGCGTCGGGCCGCTGGAGATTCCGACCGAACGCGGCAGCCTCGAACAGATCCAGACGCAGATTGCGGACATCATCGGCAAGTTCAACAAGGTGCCGTTCGAGGAGATCGGTCGCAGTCTGCGCGATACGCTGCGCGGTGCCGACGCACTGCTGCGCCAGCTCGATGGCGACGTGGCGCCGGAAGCGCGCAAGACGCTGGTGGAAGCGCAACGCGCGCTGGGTTCGGTTGGCGACGCTCTGGACCGTGACAGCGGCGTGCAGAACGACCTGAGCGCAACCCTGGGCGAATTGGAGCGGGCGGGTCGTTCACTGCGCACGCTGGCGGACTATCTGCAGCGCCATCCCGAATCGCTGCTGCGCGGCAAGGTGGTCGATGATGAGCCGACGCCGCCAGAGCCGGAGCATTGAGAATGAATTCGATGAGGCAAGTGGCAACGGTGCTGAGAGTGTCGATTGCAGTGCTGGGAACGGGCCTGCTGCTTGCGGCATGCGGCAGTGGACCTCAGGTCCGCTACTACACCTTGCTGTCACCGGCGGCGACCACGACTGCTGAGGTGTCGTCGACGCCGGAACTGTTGTTCGAGCTGTTGCCGGTGCGAGTGCCGCAGCAGGTCGACTACCCGCAGATGGTCATCCGTGAGGACAGCGGTCGCGTTGCGCTGGTCGAATCACGGCAATGGGTGGCGCCGCTGGGTGACGAGATCCGCGCCGCATTGTCGCAGGGCATCGGAGCCAGCCTGCACAGTCGCGACGTATATGGCCTCAGCGCGCAGGATGCCGTGCCGGTGTATCGGATCAAGGTCCAGCTGTCGCGGTTTGAAACCGTCCCCGGTCGTTACGCGCAGCTTGATGTGCAATGGAGTCTCAGTCGCGTCGGTGCGGCAACGGCGATCAGCTGCGATACCTCGGTGCGTGAGACTGCAACGAAGGGTTACGACGGGGTGGTCGCGGCGCATCAGCGCGCCGTGAGTGTGCTGGCGGAGCGGATTGCGCAGAGTTTGCAGCGCTGGCAGGACGCCGCCACGGATCCCTGCGCGGCGGTGCCGAGCGCAGGCTGAGCACTATTCTCGAATTAGGATCTGCTGCGGCACGCGATCGCGGTCGAGTTGCACCACGGCGTCAGCCCGTGGCGGCAGCACAGCCAGCGCGTGGCGGCTCAGGCGCTCATAGTGCGCAATGAAGCGCGCCAGCTCGGCGCCGCTCATCGGTGAGGCCGGGCCGCCGCCGATGTCTGCTCCCGGTTCGCGCGCGTTGTCTTCCTCCTGCTGTCGCCGCCAGCGCATGACGCAGTCGAAATTGGGCGCCTGCAGGAAAATCAGGCGATCGATCGCGGCAAACAGCCTTGAGTAAGGCCCCGCGAGCTGATGGTTGACCCAGCGGCGCCAGCGGCCATCGGCGTCTTCGTCACGCTCCAGCGCGTTTGCCGGATCGCTCAGCTGCGCAGGGTCTTGTGGCGGTGTGCCGACACACCAGCCTTCGAACAGAATCAGATCAATCGGTCCCTGGATCGGCTGCCACTGGTCAGGTGGCGCGCGATCGTCCAATGCCTTGATGAAGCGGGGCAGCGACAGAGTGTCGCCATCGCGCAGCGCCTTCAGGCGTGCGATGGCAGCCAGGATGCCCTCGACGTCGTGTGTGCCGGGTACGCCGCGGGTCTGCAGCAGGGGGTGCACCTGGGCTGCGAGGACGCGCCGTTGGTCGCGCGTCAGATAGAAATTATCGATAGAAAGCGTTGCGACCTGTAGACTGTACGATTCGCACAGTCGCAGCGCCAAGGCGCGCGCCAAAGTGCTCTTGCCGCTCCCTTGGGCGCCGTTGATGCCAATGACCGCAGTTGCGGCTTGGTGGTCACGGACCTTCGCGATCCAATCGCACAGGGCGCGCAGCAGCGCTGGATCGATCGTGACGGCTTTGGGCATGGCGGTGACACTATACGACCCTGTACCGAAATCGGCAGACTGCGCGTCCAGATCCTGGTGCGCGTGGGCGTTTCGGGACCGCTTTCTCCGCTCAGGTATCGACCATGTCCAATCCCTCCTCTGCCGCCGACGGCACACCGTCCGCAATCACTTTCCGCGATCTGGGTCTGGCCGAACCATTGCTGCAGGCTTTGGCCGAAGTCGGCTACGAAGCGCCATCGCCGATTCAGGCCGCAACGATTCCGCCGCTGCTGGCCGGCCGTGACCTGCTGGGTCAGGCGCAGACCGGAACCGGCAAGACCGCCGCCTTTGCCTTGCCGATCCTGTCGCAGGTGAAGCTGGATCAAGCGTCGCCACAGGCTCTGGTGCTGGCGCCAACCCGCGAGCTGGCGATTCAGGTGGCAGAAGCGTTTCAGCGCTATGCCTCACATCTGCCCGGATTCCACGTGCTGCCGATCTACGGCGGGCAGAGCTACGATCCGCAGCTGCGCGGATTGCGCCGCGGCGTGCATGTCGTCGTGGGTACGCCCGGCCGACTGGTCGATCATCTCAAGCGCGGCACCCTGAAGCTGGATCAATTGCGCTGGCTGGTGCTGGACGAAGCCGACGAGATGCTGCGCATGGGCTTCGTCGACGAAGTCGAATGGATCCTGCAACAGACGCCGGAGAATCGTCAGATTGCACTGTTCTCGGCGACGATGCCGACGCCGATCCGTCGCATTGCGCAGACCTATCTGCGTTCGCCGGAAGAAATCACGATCAAGTCCAAGACCAGCACCGCGGCGAACATTCGCCAGCGCTGCTGGATGGTCACCGGCACCAACAAGCTGGACGCGCTGACGCGCATCCTCGAAGCCGAGCCCTTCGACGGCATGATCATCTTCGCCCGCACCAAGCTGGCGACCGAAGACCTGGCGACGCGGTTGCAGGCGCGTGGCTTTGCCGCCTCGGCCCTTAATGGCGACGTGCAGCAGGCGCAGCGAGAGCGGCTGGTTGCGCGCCTGAAGAACGGCGGGCTGGATATTCTGGTGGCAACCGACGTTGCGGCGCGGGGCCTGGATGTCGAGCGCATCAGTCATGTCGTCAACTACGACGTGCCGACCGATACCGAATCCTACGTGCATCGCATCGGCCGCACCGGCCGCGCCGGGCGTAGCGGAGAGGCCATTCTGTTCATCGCGCCGCGCGAGCGGCATCTGCTGCGTGCGATCGAGCGTGCCACCCGGCAGCCGATCGAAGAGATGTCCTTGCCCAGCGCCGATGCCGTCAACGAGCAACGCGTCAACCGCTTCAAGCAGCGTGTGACTGAAGTGCTGGACGATCCCGGTGCGCGTTCGGTGATGATGCAGTTCCAGGCGGTGCTCGGACGGCTGGCCGAGGAGCGCAGCGTGCCGATGCTGGATATTGCTGCGGCGCTGGCGAAGCTGGTGCAAGGCGAAACACCGCTGCTGCTGGAAGCGGAGCGCAAAGTCGCCAGCGAGCCCGCTGCGCCGATGTCGCGGCGGCCGGATGCGGCGCCGCGTGAGCGTCGCGATGCACGTCCGCCGTCCACCGGCGAACGCGCCGAGCGCAGCGTCCGCAGTGAGCGCAGCGAATCTGCCCCGCGGCGTCCGCGCCGTGAAGAGGCTGAAGAATCCATCGAACTGGAGTCATATCGGGTCGAGGTGGGCAGTTCGCATGGCGTGAAGCCGGCCAATCTGGTCGGTGCGCTGGCCAACGAGGCGGGCCTCGACAGCGAACACATCGGACGCATCGAGATTCGTGACGACCACAGCATCGTCCAATTGCCGCAGGGCATGCCCAAGAAGATCTACAAGGATCTGCAGAAGGTCTGGGTATCGGGCCGGCAGCTGCGGATCAGTCGCGTTGCGGGTCCCGACGCGGCGCCGGCGCCAGCCGCCGCGGAGCGGCCGCGGCCGGTGCGTTCGTCAGAAGGCGGACCGCGCAAGTTCCAGGGCGCTGGCGGACCGCGCAAGGGCGGACCGGGTGCAGGCGCCCGGGGTGCCGACAAAGGTCCGCGTCGGCCGCGCTAGGCGCGAGTGGAGGGGGATGTCTGCGGTGCCGCGGCGAACGGGCCCAGGCATTCCCCGGTTTGAGCGCAGCAGTCGCGTGTATGAGGCGAATCGGGCCGCGAGTAGACGCTACAGTATGTGTGGCGGCGCGGTCGTCGCAGCGGCTGGAGTGAGTGCATGAGTGGGCAAGATTACGATCTGTTCGTGATCGGCGGCGGGTCGGGTGGCGTGCGTGCTGCGCGCATTGCCGCAGGTTATGGCGCCCGGGTCGGTATCGCAGAGGAATATCGCTTCGGCGGCACCTGCGTGATTCGTGGGTGTGTGCCGAAGAAGCTGCTGGTCTACGCCTCACGCTTCCGCGACGAGTTCGAGGACGCTGCCGGTTTCGGCTGGACCTTGGGTGACGCGCCGACCTTCGACTGGTCCCGTCTGATCGCCGCCAAGGATCGCGAGATTGCCCGACTCGAGGGACTCTACGCAGGCAATCTCGACAAGGCTGGCGTAAGCCTGCACCGCTCGCGCGCGGTGCTGCGTGACGCGCACACCATCGAGTTGGTCGCAGAACAGCGCTGTGTGCGTGCGGCCCGCATCCTGATTGCGACCGGTGGTCGGCCGAACCTCGATGCCAGCCTGCCGGGCATCGAGCATGTCATCACTTCCAACGAATTGTTTCATCTGGAGCGCATGCCGCGCAGCATGGTCATCGCCGGCGGCGGCTACATCGCCTGCGAATTCGCCAGCCTGTTGTGTGGGCTGGGGGTGCAGACCACGCTGGTCTACCGTGGGGATGAGCTGTTGCGCGGGTTTGACGGTGACGTCCGTCGCCACGTTCGCGCTGCGATGCAGGCGCGTGGCATCGATGTGATCCTGGACCAGGTGTTCACACGCATCGACCGCAGCGGCGAGCGGCTTGAAGGCGAGCTCAGCGACGGGCGCCTGCTGCATGCCGAGCAGATCCTGTTCGCGATCGGCCGCAGTCCCAATGTCTCTGGGCTGGGGCTGGAACGAGCGGGTGTCGAGCTGGGCTGGAACGGACACATTGTGGTCGACGAATTCTCACGTTCGTCGGTGCCGCATATCTTTGCGGTGGGCGACGTCACCGACCGCGTCAATCTGACACCGATGGCGATTCGCGAGGGCCATGCCTTTGCCGACACCGAATTCGGCGGCAAGACGGTGCGCGTCGATCACGATCGCGTGCCGACGGCGGTGTTCACCACTCCGGAGATCGGTACCGTAGGTCTGAGCGAGGAGCTGGCGTGTGAGCACTATCCGTCCGTCGACATCTATCAGTCCAGCTTCCGGCCGTTGAAGGCGACGCTGGGCGGCAGCAGCGAGCGCATGCTGATGAAGCTGCTGGTCGATGCGCAGAGCGATTGCGTGCTGGGTGTGCACATCGTTGGGGCGGATGCCGGTGAGATGGCACAGCTGCTGGGCATCGCGGTGAAAATGGGTGCGACCAAGGCAGACTTCGACGCCACAGTCGCGGTACATCCGACCGCAGCCGAAGAGCTGGTGACCTTGTCGACGCCGACGCGGCGCTGGCGTCGCGACGCTTAGCGCCGCTGTTTCAGAAGCCCTGCTGTTTGGGGTGCAGTTGCGTCAGATCCTCGATGCCATTGCGACAGCCACGCTCGAACGCTTCGGTATAGCCTTTGCAGGCAGCGGTGTCGGCCAGATTGCCGTTTTGTGCCCACTGATAGCCATCTTCATGGGTCGCGCAGTGTTCGCTGCAGGGGGCGGCGGCCAGTGGTGCGTTGGCGCAGGCCAGCAGACTCAGACAGGTGCCCAACGCCAGGGCGGTTGCAGCAGTACGGATCGGCATCATCAGATTCGAACAGTTGGATAGAGGACGCGGCAGGCGCCGCCGGTATCATCGTAGCCGATCGGCACCGCGCCGATGGGCGTTCAGCATTCGGGCCCGGATCGGCCCGGCGGAGAGAGCAGGACCATGGATGAGCAGCACAGCGCCAAAGCCAGGACGCCGACCGTTGGATTGGCCCTCGGCAGCGGCTCGGCGCGTGGCTGGGCGCATATCGGTGTGATCCAGGCGCTGGAGCAGATGGGGGTGCGTCCCCAGGTTGTTGCCGGCACCTCGATCGGCGCGCTGGTGGGGGCGGTGTATGTCGCCGGGCAGCTGGATGCGTTTTCGAATTGGGTGCAGAAGCTGACCGCCCGCGAAGTGTTCGGATTCCTGGACCTGAGTTTTTCCGGCGGCTTCGTCAAGGGCGAGCGCCTGTTCGGATTTTTTGAAGAGCAGCACAGCAATCCGCAGATCGAGGCGCTGGACCAGCGCTACGTCAGCGTCTGCACCGAAATGCAGACTGGCCGTGAAATCTGGATCACGCAGGGCCCGATTCTGCCGGCGGCGCGGGCGTCCTGTGCGTTGCCCGGTCTGTTCTCGCCGGTGCGGTATGAGTCGCGGTGGATGCTTGATGGTGGCCTGGTCAATCCGGTGCCGGTCTCAGCCTGCCGGGCGCTGGGCGCGGAAGTCGTCATTGCGGTCAACCTCAACGCGCAGCTGGTCGGATCGCATTTTTCGCGGGCGGTGACCAGCGATGCCGAGGCGGGCACCGAAGCGGGCAATGGTCGCAGTTGGTGGCAGAAGGCGGCTGGATATCTGTCCAGCGGCAGTGCTGACGCGCCCAATGTGTTTGATGTGATGGCGACCAGCGTCAACATCCTGCAGGATCGTGTCACGCGCAGTCGCATGGCGGGAGATCCTCCCGAGCTGACCCTGGTGCCGTTGCTCGAAGATTTCGCGTTGATGGATTTTCATCGTGCGCCCGAGGCGATCGCGGAGGGCCGGCGTCTGGTCGAGGAGAACGCCGAGATGATCCAGGCCTGGATCAGTCACGCAACGACCTGAGTCGACGCCTGCGATGCGCAAGATCGTGCATGTCGACATGGATGCGTTTTATGCCTCGGTCGAACAGCGCGATGCGCCCGAGCTGCGCGGACGTCCGCTGGTGGTTGCCTGGCGCGGCGCACGCTCGGTGGTGTGCGCAGCCTCGTATGAAGCGCGTCGCTTCGGCGTGCGCTCGGCAATGCCCGCGGTGCGGGCAGAGCGCCTGTGTCCCGAGGCGGTATTTGTGCCGCCGGATTTCACGCGCTATCGCACGGTTTCGCGACAGGTGCGGGAGATCTTTCGGCGACATACCGATCTGGTCGAACCGCTGTCGCTGGACGAGGCCTACCTCGACGTCACGGAGAACAAGGTGGGGTTTGCCAGTGCGACGGACGTTGCCACCGAGATTCGTCGGCAGATCCGCGAGGAGTTGAATCTGACGGCGTCAGCCGGCATTGCGCCCAACAAGTTTCTGGCCAAAATTGCATCGGACTGGAACAAGCCGGATGGGCAGTTCGTGATCAAGCCGGCTCAGGTGAGTGCCTTCCTGACCGCACTGCCGGTTGGGCGCATTCCCGGCGTCGGCAAGGTCATGGATGCCAAGCTGGAGGCCCTCGGCATTCGAACGGTGGGGCAGCTGCGGGAACTCGAGCGGCCGGTGCTGGAGGCGCGGTTTGGCCGCTACGGTGGGCGTCTGTATGAACTGGCGCGTGGCATCGATGAACATCCGGTGGTGCCGGATCGCCCGGTGCAGTCGATTTCCAGCGAGGACACGCTGGCCGAAGATCAGCCGCTGGCTGCCTTGGTGCCGCTGATCGAGCGCCTCGCGCAGAAGACCTGGGACGCATCACGCAAGACCACGCGGGTCCCGCGGACCGTGGTGCTGAAACTGAAGACGGGCGATTTCCGCAATCTCACGCGGAGTCTGACGCCGTTGACGCCGCCGGACTCGGCGGCGGCGCTGGCACAGATTGCACTGGCCCTGTGCGATCGGGTCGAGCTGCCGCAGGCGACGCGCTACCGTCTGGTGGGCGTCGGACTGAGCAACTTTCACGAACCCGGTGACGCCGAGACGCAGTCCGGCCTGTTCCTCGATGAACAGATTCCGGGCTGAACGACGGACATAAAAAAACCGTGGCCCGAAGGCCACGGCCTAATCGATCGTGATCAGGTCGCGCTCAGAGCGGGACGATCTTCGTCGCCTGCATGCCCTTGGGGCCGCGCGCTGCTACGTATTCCACGCGCTGACCTTCCTTGAGCGTCTTGAATCCACTCGCCTGGATTTCCTTGAAATGGGCGAACAGGTCTTCTCCACCGTTGGTCGGCGTGATGAAGCCGAATCCCTTAGTTTCGTTGAACCACTTCACCGTGCCGGTTGCTTTGTCAGACATTGCCGCATTCCCTCAAGAACATGAAAAAAACGATAAACCGCGTAAGAAACAGCGAGGAATCGAGCCCCCCAGTCTGCATGCGAACAAGTAAGTCACCGGACATCTTACGCAACGCAAAGGCTCTGCGAAGGAGAAGACTGAACACCGAAAACTGGCCTGAAACGAGTGCAGCTTGGGCACTGTATGCGTTTCGGCCGCGGCTGTCGACTGGGTCAATCCGAGGGATGAGCGGCCGTCGCCGCGGCAGAGCAGGCCGGTGCGGGGGGCGTGGCGGCCGGGCAGATCGGGCAGCCTTTGTCGAACACCACGCGCCATACGCCGTCGCTGGTCCGTCGCCAGACCGAATTGAAGCGGCCGATCGGCGTGCCGTCCGGATCCCGCACCGGTCCTGAGGTCAGCGCCAGATCGCCGGATGCGAGCGCCTCGACCTGATCGGGCTCCCATGAAAACGGTGCCTTGGCACCGTCGAAATAGCGAGCCCAGGCGCTGACGATGGCGTCGCGCCCCCGCAGCGGCGTGTCGCCGGAGAAGAACACTGCCTCGGTGTCTATAAAGGCCGCGAAGCTCTGGATATCGCGATCCGCCATCGACCGCGCAAAGGCGCGTTCGCGCGCTTCCACCGCCGTTGCAGCCTTGCTCGAGGGTGCCACGGACTGCGCCGCCGCGAGTATCGGGGCGAGCGTGATCGCGCAGCACAACAGTAGTGCGGTCAGGGCGAACTTCATTGACGCGCTCCAACGTGAAAGGAGGGATGGCAGCATAACCGCGCCGGATTTCGCGTTCAGTCCCACGATTGTCGGTTCAGCGCCCTGGCAGCAGCACGGGAATCAGGGCGCTGCGCGGGTGTTTTTCCTGCGGCCGCTGGCTCTGGGCGGAGATCGCTTGCCTTGCCGGGATGGCGCTCGCCGGCACAATGCGAGAGAATCCGCCGCCTTGATTGAGGTTCTGGATGCGTCAGAAAATTCAGATGATCAGGGGAAGAGAAGGTCTATCTACCGGAAATGTAAGGAGTTTTGCCATGTCGGGGAGCAACGCGTTGAATCTCAAGTGGGTCATTGCCGCCAGCGTGCTGGGTCTGGGTCTGAGCCTCTCGGCCTGCGGCAAGAAGGAAGAAGCTGCGCCGGCTCCGGCCGTCGAAGCGCCGGTTGTCG
>JBFFJL010000029.1:0-17280 GCA_041555955.1 Nevskiaceae bacterium | reverse complement strand
GATCTCGGCGGCGGTGCGGCTCCAGCCTTCGGGGAGCCGATAAATCGTGAGGTTCTTGAACCACATGGTGTCTGGACGCGTCGTAGAGGCAAGCGAAGGGCCGCGCGGTTGGCGGCCACGGGTCGGGCGCTGCAGGAGCGGCAACCGACGAGGGGCGGCGATGATAGCAAAGCGATTACAAGCGATCCTGTCGCGCCATGCGGATTCGGTAGTCGATGGGCTTGACAGTTTTCCATGTTTCCATAAATATGGAATTATGGAATCCGACGATGCCGTGCGAAAACTTGCTGCGCTTGCTCAAAGTTCGCGTCTGATGATTTTTCGGGCCCTGGTTCAGGCTGGTCCGGCGGGGCTGTATGCCGGGGAAATCGGGATGCGACTGGGTCTGACGCCGGCGACGTTGTCGTTCCACCTCAAGGAACTGAGTCAAGTCGGTCTGATCCATGCCCGCCAGCAGGGGCGCTTCATTTACTACGCGCCCGACTTTTCGGCGATGAACGGGCTGCTCGACTACCTCACTGAAAACTGCTGCAGGGGTGATGCCCCGCAATGTTCTCCCACGGAGTGATGACATGAAACGCTTTCACGTGCATATCGCGGTACAGGATCTGGATCGCAGCATCGCGTTCTATTCGGCGCTGTTCGGTGCCGAGCCCGGAGTGCGCAAGGCGGACTACGCAAAATGGATGGTCGAGGATCCGCGACTGAATTTTGCGATATCGAAGCGCGGCGGCGATCCCGGCATCAACCACATCGGCTTGCAGGTCGATAGCGATGTCGAACTGAGCGCTTTGCAGCAGCAGGTTGAGGCCGCCGAAATTGCTGGGGTCGCGCAGTCCGGCGCGGCGTGCTGCTATGCGCGCTCGAACAAGTACTGGCTGACCGATCCCGATGGGATTGCCTGGGAGACCTATCACACGCTCGATAGCATTCCTGTATTCGGTGATGTTGTGGCGCCCGCGACCGGTCAGGCCGAGGGGTGCTGCGTACCGGAGGCGGCGTCATCGTCTTGCAGTACTGGGGAAGCAAAGTCGCGGTGTTGCGGCTGACCTTTATGCGATGAATATTCAAACGGCAACCGCGTCCGACCGGTTCGATATCTGTAAGCTCCTCCGCGCGTCCGGCCTTCCCACCGAGGACGTCGATGCGCAACGGCTGCACGACTTCCAGGTGCTGCGCGAGGGCGGGCGGCTGGTCGCCGTGGTCGGCATCGAACGCTGCGGTTCGGTCGGACTGCTGCGTTCGCTGGCAGTGGTCGACTCGCTGCGCGGCGGCGGTGTCGGTGGCGCCTTGCTGCAGGCCGCTCAACGGCGTGCGCGGGCAGAAGGTTACGCTGCGCTGTACCTGCTGACGACGTCGGCGGCAGACTACTTCGCGCGCTTCGGGTATGTGCCGGTTGAGCGCGACGAGGCGCCTCCGGAGATTCGCGCAGCATCACAATTTGCAACCCTATGTCCGGCTGCGGCCGTGCTGATGAGAAAAACAATGAGCCACACTCCCTATAACGTGCTGTTCCTGTGCACCGGCAATTCGGCGCGGTCGATTCTGGCGGAGGCCCTGATCAACGATGTGCCAGGGCATGCCGGCAAATTCCGAGGCTATAGCGCCGGCAGTCAGCCCAAGGGCGTGGTTCACCCGATGGCGCTGCAGATGTTGCGCGAGGCCGGTCTCCCGACCGCGGGTTTGCGCAGCAAGAGCTGGGATGAATTCGCGGCGGCCGGAGCGCCAAGCATGGATTTCATCTTCACGGTCTGCGACAACGCCGCCAACGAAGTGTGCCCGGTGTGGCCGGGGCATCCCGCCACCGCACATTGGGGCTTGCCGGATCCGGCAGCGGTCAATGGCAACGAGTCAGACCAGCGGCTTGCCTTTCACCAGGCGCTGATTGCGCTGCGACGACGTATCGATCTGTTCGCCGAGCTGCCGTTCGACAAGCTCGACCGCATGAGTCTGCAGCAGAAACTGCACGAGGTCGGCCGCAGCTGAGCCGCGTTTCCGAGCAGATCGTCGGGGTTGCCGTTGCGCCAGATTAGGCAGCTGCGCGCGGCGGTAAATTGCGACAAGGCATTGAAAACGCGGCGACAAACGGTAGTTCGTCGAGTCGACACCGGCAGGGCAACTGTGTACAGTGCGCCCCGCAGTCGTTTCAAGCAGTGTGTTTTCCGCGGTTTTTCTTACCCGTCAGTTTTCAGCAGACGGTGCTGTGTAAGTTCCCCGGCTACCTTTCTTGATCGCTTGCACCCCTAGCGGGCGGGCAGCTCGTAATTTTTGTTGTTTTCAAGTGAAGGAAGTTAGTTATGTCGAATATTTCTACTGGCACCGTTAAGTGGTTCAACGAAGCCAAGGGTTTTGGTTTCATCACTCCGGAAGGCGGCGGCGAAGACCTCTTCGCGCATTTCCGTGAAATCCAGGGCACGGGCTTCAAGACCCTCACCGAAGGCCAGAAGGTGCAGTTCGAAATGCGCCGCGGCCCGAAGGGCATGCAGGCCGCAGCGATTCGTCCGCTCTAAGCGACGACGCGTGGTAAAGAGACCCCGGCTATATGCCGGGGTTTTTTGTTGTCTGAGATGTCGGGCTCAACGCTGCAAAATGCAGCGTGACGCATAGCCCGGTATCGGCGTCGGCTGGCGTGAAGCGCAGTTCGGCGCGGTGCAGCTCGGCAATACGCCGCACGATCGACAGCCCCAAACCGGTACCGCCGGTATCGGCGCGCCCGAGGCGTTGGAAGCGCTGTCCGAGTCGTGCGCGGTCGGCAGCGGCAACGCCCGGACCGTGATCAATCACCTGTAGCAGAGGGGTGCCGTCGACGATGCCGACTCGGACAGTCACCTGAGCGCCGTCAGCGCCATAGCGCACGGCGTTGTCGATCAGATTGCGCAGCAGGATCGCGAGCAGGGCGGGATAGCCGTCGACCACGCAGTCATCCGCCTCCAGCGACAGTTCGACCTGACGCTGTAGTGCGGCCGGTGCCATGTCGGCGACGACACTTGCCGCGAGTGAGCGCAGCGCGACCGGGCTGGCGCGGCTGTCCAAGTGCGATGGCTGCAGGCGCCCGAGTGTCAGCAGTTGTTCAATCAGGCGCGCGGCGCGATCGCAGCCAAGCAGGATCTGATCCAGGGCGTGCCGGCGCGTGGTGTCGTCAATGGCATCGCGCGCGACCTGCGCCTGGATCTTCAGCGCGGCGATCGGCGTGCGCAGCTCGTGCGCCGCATCGGCGGTGAAGCGGCGCTCCGATTCGAGTGAGGTCGACAACTGCGCCAGCAGCGTATTGAGCGGCTCGATCAGCGGGCGCAGCTCGGTGGGCATGTCGTCCCTGATGACGATCGGCTCGAGATGGTCGGGCGCGCGCTGGCCGACGTCCTGCGACAGCTGCAGCAGCGGGCGCAGGTTGCGGCGCACGCTCCAGGCGATCAGCAGCCCGAGGATTGGCAGGCCGAACAGGATCGGCAGGATCAGATTGCGTCCGGCGCTGCGCGCGATCGCTGCGCGGGCGCCGCTCTCTTCGGCGACCTGGATCAGCACCTCGTCGTTCCAGACCGAAAACACGCGCCAGCGGACGCCATTGATGCGGCTGTCGGAAAAGCCGTCGTCGCGCTCGGACAGGCGTCGGTCCGGCGCGTTGCCCGAGTGCAGACGCAGCTCGGTGCCGTGCTCCCAGATCTGGAATGCGACCCGACGGCTGTACTTGTGCAGCAGCGGCGCATGCTCGGTATCGATTTCATCGAGTTCGCCGCCCTGGACGATCAGCAGCGTTGCGGCCTGGGCCAGATGCGCGTCGAGCAATTCATCCACCTCGTGCAGCGCGTCGCGATAGGCCAGCGCTGCTGTGATTGCCCAGATCAAGGCAGCGGCGCCGAGCAGCGACAGCAGCAGCTGCGTGCGTATGGATCTTGCGCGCATGGTTAGTTCGCTCGCGGCATCAGATAGCCGACACCGCGCACGGTACGAATGACTTCGGGTTCGAGCTTGCGACGCAGATGATGGATGTGGACTTCGATCGCGTTGCTCTCGACTTCGTCGCCCCAGCCATACAGCCGGCTTTCCAGTTGCTCCCGCGTCAGCACGCGACCGGCGCCGAGCAACAGCTCATGCAGCAGTGTGAATTCGCGCGCGCCCAGCTCTACCGGCTGTCCGCGAAACTGCACGCTGTGCGCTGCCGGATTCAGCACGAGGTCGCCGTTGCGTAGTTCCGGTTGCGCTTCGCCATGCGCTCGGCGCACCAGTGCCCGCAGGCGCGCGGCGAGTTCATCAATGTCGACCGGCTTCAGCACGTAGTCATCGGCACCCCCGTCCAGGCCGCGGATGCGGTCATCAATGGCGTCGCGTGCAGTCAGAATCAGCACCGGGATGGCGCTGCGCTGCGCGCGCAACTGGCGCAGGACCTCCATGCCGTCGATGCCGGGCAGGCCCAGATCGAGTACCACCGCCGCGTAGGGCTCGCCGCGTAATGCCAGCACCGCAGCATTGCCGTCGCGCACCCAGTCCGGTTCGAAACCGCGCTGCCGGAGTCCGGCTTGCAAGCCGTCCCCCAGCAGCGCGTCATCCTCGACGATCAGGATGCGCATCGGGACTCAGTCGTCGTCTTCGTCATGAGCGCCAGCGTGCCCCGTCCCCTGGGCGTCTGCAAGTTGCTCGACCGGCGCGCCGACCAGCGTGTCACGAACGCCGTTGACGTTGAGCCAGAAGCTGAACACAGCGGCGGCCAGTACCGCGCCGACGATCCAGCGCGGACCACGAATCGCTTGTGATGATTCGCCTTGCTTGTATCCGTCGACCATGCTGCGCGGCAGGTTCTCGCGATGCAGAAAGCTGCTGATCACGACGCCGAGAATGTGCACGATGACGATGAGCAGCACTGTGTTGCCGAAGAACTCATGCACCTCTTCGAAGACTTCGCCGCCGATGTCGTTGTAAAGGGCGTATCCGCTGAGGCCGATGCCCAGCCCACCGAGCAGAATCAGGTAGATCGCCCAGCTTCCGGCAGGATTGTGGCCGACATAATGTTCTGGATTGGACGACAGCAGGCTGCGCAGGTAACGCATCACGCTGCGCGGACCAAAGGCGAAGTCACTGAAGCGTGCGTGGCGTGTGCCGACGACACCCCAGATCAAGCGGAACAGAATCAGACCGGCAAAGGTGTAGCCCAGCGTCGCGTGCGCCAGGGCCCAGGACTCGGACTCTGCAGTGATGTAGGCGCCGGCAAAGCTCAGCGCCAGCAGCCAGTGAAAGACGCGGGTCGGCACATCCCAGACCAGAATGCGCATCGTCTTGCCGGAACTCGCTGAGGATGGGGCTTGGGTATTCGGAATCGCGCTCATGGGCGGTGCTCCTAATCTGGAAATCTAGCGGGGAATGCGGATGCCGCGCTCGCTGAAATCGCCGCTGTCGGCGGCGCGATGGCAGGCCACACAGTTGGCCGGGGATCCGATTGCCTCGCGCTGCCAGGTGGCGGCCGAGACTTCATCGTGTTCGTGGCGGAACCAGCGGGTTTCGGTGATGCGCAGCGGCGCCGGAGCCGTCGCGCGGCCGGCGTTGGCTTGCGCGTAGCTCAGCAGCCCAGCCGCGGCTGCCGGATCGAGCGAGGCGTCGCTGCCGAAGTGATCGTTCAGCGTCGCGAAGATGCGGTCCCAGGATGCTGCCGGCAGCAGTTGTGGCGGGTAGGCAACGTGGCAGCTGCCACATTCGGTCTGCCAGCCGGCATGGTTGACGGTGAAGCGTTCCTGTTCGGCGGCGGCAGTGCCGAAGTACACGGTGCTGATGCCGGACAGCAGCGCAGGGATCAGGGATTTCTTGATTGACATGATCAAAGCCTCATTGCAGTGACAGCAGGTAGGTGATGACGTCGCCTTTTTCGGCGGCACTGCATTCGCGTGCGAGGACGTCACGGCAGTTGCGGCGGAACCATTTGTCGACCTTGGCCGGATCGGTCAGGCGTTGCGGGTTGGCCACCGGTGCCAGCGCGGCAATGCGCCTTCCGGTTGCGGCATGACGGCCGTCACTGCGCGGGTCAGGGGTGTGGCAGGACGCGCAGCTCCACTTCGCGCCGTGCTTTTCGGTGAAGAAGCGGCCGCCGCGTTCGGCGGAAAAGCCTGCAAACGCGGGGTCTTGCTGCCGGGCCTGGGCTTCCAGCGAAGGCAGCAAGGCAGCTGGCGGTGCGGCCATGGCTGTGCCTGCCAGCAGGGCGGCCAGAATTCCAGCCAGTGCCCAAATGCGTGTCATGTCGTTGCTCCGTGATGACGTTACGGAGGCGACGATAGGCGCCGAGTCTTAAATCAGCCTTAAGCCCTGCTGTGCGTCTGATGCTGGTGGCTCCGGGCGCGCTCCGGAATCGATCCCGGCATTGATGCGGTTCAACCCAGCAGCGTTGCTGCCAGGGCCGCCAGGCCGAGCAGTTCGAACAGATAGGTCGCGCCAGCGCCGATCCGGCGGGCATTGAATGCAACCGTCAGCATGCCGCAGGCGTGCAGCACGCGCGCCAGCGAAAAACCGATCACCAGCGGAGCCAGCAGTTTCGGCGAGGCTTGCAGCAAGGCCAGCGCCAGGATCACCAGCGCGTAGACGACGGCGTGCTCGACGCCGTTCAGATGCGCGCGGATCGCCTTCTTCAGCGACACCAGGCCGCCGTCACCGTTGGCAACGCGCTCCTGCATGCGCAGGCGCGAGACGTTCATGGCCAACAGGGTCAGCAGCAAAACGTTGAACAAGGCGAACAGTCCGAACCACTGCATGATTGCTCCGAGGCTCAGGCGGACTCAACGCGAAAGCCGACTTTCAGTGTGACCTGATAGTGCCCGACCTTGCCGTCGACAATATGGCCGCGAGTCTCGATGACTTCGAACCACTCCATGTGCTGGATCGAGTGCCCACACGTTTGCAAGGCGTTGTCGATGGCATCCTCGATGCCCGTCCTGGATGAGCCGACGATTTCAACTTTCTTGTAGACATGGTCGGACATTTGCGCGCTCCTGGCTGTGATGCTGATGCCATGCTAGTCCGATTCCGGCATCGACATCAGAACACGCGATTGCCTGGCAATGATCGACTTCGGTTCTGTGGCGGTGTCTGCGAGAATCGCCGACCATGCGCGTCCAACCCCAGAATCAGGATGCCCTGATGCCTAGAGCCGCGTCATCCACTACCTCTCCGTCAGCACCGAAACGTCTGCTGGCAGGGGCGATCCAGCTTGAAGCCGAGGTCGGCGACGTCGCAGGCAATCTGGAGCGCATCGAGCGCCTAGTCGACGAAGTTGCCGCGCGCGGTGCCAAGCTGATCGCGATCCCGGAGTTCTGCACCTCGCGTCTGCCGTTCGATTCTCGGGCACATGATTCGGTGTTGCCGCCCGACAATGCTGCGGTGGATCTGCTGCGGCGCCTGGCGGCGCGGTATCACTGCTGGCTCGGGGCATCGATGCTGATTGCCGACGGCGGCGAGATCAGCAATCGCTATCACTTCGTCGAACCCGATGGCTCGATCCATCATCACGACAAGGATCTGCCGACGATGTGGGAGAACGCGTTCTACGGTCCGGGTCACGACGATGGTGCGTTCGAGACCGGGCTCGGCGGCGTCGGTGTCGCGGTGTGCTGGGAGCTGATCCGCACGCAGACCGTGCGACGCCTGTTAGGTCGCGTTGATGTGGCGGTGACCGGCACGCATTGGTGGACGATGCCGTCGAACTGGGGATCAGCGGTCGACCGCGGACTCGCAGCACTGGGGCAGTACAACCGCTATCTGGCCGAGAACGCACCGGCCGAGTTTGCACGCCGGCTCGGCGCGCCGGTGCTGCAGGCCTCCCATTGCGGCCGCTTCAGTACCGGCTTCATGCTGGCGCCGGGCCTGCCGTGGTCGGCGCCGTACGATACCGAGTACGTCGGCTGTACCCAGATCGTCGATGCCGACGGTCATGTGCTGGCACAGCGCCAGACGGCCGAAGGGCCGGGAGTGGTAGTGGCAGAGATCGAACTCGGTGCGCGTACGCCGAGGTTGCCGCTGGAAGATCGCTACTGGATTCCGCAATTGCCGCTGTTTCTGCAGGCGTACTGGCATCAGCAGAATGTCTGCGGCAAGGCGTACTACCGCACCCAGGGGCGTGCTGCTGGCCTGTCCGCAGCGAACCGATACGAAGCATCAAAGGAGATGAAATGAGCGCAGCGGATTTCTGCCTGCTGGCGGCGGGCGTGTTCTTTCTGTCCGGCATGCTCACCGGCGTCTGGAAATATCGCGCGATCATGGTTTCGGAGCAGGCGCAGGCACCG
Source organism: Nevskiaceae bacterium (assembly GCA_041555955.1). Lineage (GTDB taxonomy): Bacteria > Pseudomonadota > Gammaproteobacteria > Nevskiales > Nevskiaceae > Solimonas. The sequence continues at coordinate 9,025 of JBFFJL010000029.1, read as the reverse complement.
GTCTATGTCGACATCGCGCACCGCGCTAGCCTGATGTACGCCTTCTCGGCGCTGTTGTTGCGCGAGTTCGTGCCGTACTCGCCGCTATCCGCGGGCGCCACGCTGTGGGTCGTCGCCGTGCCCTTGCTGTTTTTTGCCTCGGCGATTGCCACGTACATCGTCCATGGGGTTCTGCGTGACACGGACAACCAGTTGCGTCGACCGCATGTTCTTGGACAGGGTCATGTGTCCGGAGCCTTGATCAGGCTCTATATGGTGGCGTTGATCGTCGGTGAAATCGGCGGTTTCGCGATCCTGTTCTACGGCTTTCTGCGCGGCCTTTAAGTGGTGGCAGTGGCGCGCGGGCGGATCACCAGGGCTATGCCGCCGAGAATCGCGATTGATGCCAGCAGCAGACGCGGCGTCAGTGCTTCGCCGAGCAGAGCGATGCCGCCGATCGATGCCAGCACCGGCACGCTGAGTTGCACCGTGGCGGCACTGGTTGTGCGCAGCCCAGGCAAGGCGGCATACCACAGCGCGTAGCCCAGCCCGGACGTCAGGGCGCCGGAGATGACGGCGTACAAGGCGCCGGTCGGATCCGGGCGAAACTGCGCGAACGTGGCGACGCTCAGCAGTACGGCCATCGGCACCGTGCGCAGAAAATTCCCGGCGGTTGCCGCGGTTGGGTCACCACTGCCACGGGCGCGTAGCGAGTACACGCCCCAGGCGGCACCGGAAGCGAGCATCAGCAGCGCGTTGATCAGCGGCGGACGCGTCAGGCCGGGCAGTACCAGACCGACCAGGCCGGCCAGCGCCAGCACCACGCCCAGCGTCTGCAGCGGCCGCAGACGCTCGCCGCGCTGCACTGCGGTGGCAACCATCGTCGCCTGCACCGCACCGAACAGCAGCAATGCGCCGATGCCGGTGTCCAGACCGATATAGGCGTAGGACAGCAACGCGGCGTAGGCGAACAGCGCTGCGGCCGAGCCCCAGCTGCCGCTGCTGTGCGTGGTGTGATCGCGCCAGCGCAGGATCAGGCCCAGCGCGAGTGCCCCCGAGAGCAGGCGCAGACTGGTGAAGCTGGCAGGATCGATCGGGGTTTGTTTCAGCGCGGCGCGACACAGCAGGGAATTGCCTGCGAAAGCGAGCATCGCCAGCAGGGTCAGCAGCGCCGTTCGGGCCGGACTCACGATGTCCTGGCCGCCGGTCGTGTGGTGCTGCGTGCGCGATAGACGCTGGGTGCCTGTCCTTTCCAGCGCTTGAAGGCGTGGATGAAGCTGGAGGTTTCGGCGTAGCCGAGCCGTGCGGCGATGTCCTCGATCGACAGTCCGGCGGTGCGCAGCAATTCCTCAGCCAGTGTCTCGCGCACTTCGTCCACCAGCGCTCGGAAGCTGCTGCCCTCATCGAGCAGCTTGCGGCGCAAGGTGCGGGTGGTGACATGCAACTCGGCGGCGACGGTTTCCATGCTGGGCATCTGACCGGGGCGGTGCAGCAGGCGATCACGCACCTTGCCGGCGACGCCATCGCGGCTGCGACGTTCACTGAGCAGCTTGCGGCATTGCGCCTCGCACAGCTCGGCGGTGATGGCATTGGCCTGCAGCAGCGGCTGGTCGAGCACGTCAGCTTCGAAGCAGGCCACGTTGCGCGGCGCGTCATACTGCGCTTCGATGCCGAACAGCTGGGTAATGCTGTCGGCATAAGACGGTCGCGGAAACCGCAGCTGCAGCTTGCGTAGCGGTGCCGCATGCCCGACCAGTTCACGCTGGATCGTCAGGGTCGCAGCGGCATCCCGTTCGACGCAGAAGCGACGCACATCGTCCGGAATCTCATGATCGTCCAGGACCAGCCGCGTTTCGTCGGCGTCCTGCTCCAACAGCATGCGATTGAAGGTGTAGGTCAGATGCAGATAGCGCAACGCGACGTTGACCGCGCTGCGGAAGTTGGGGCTGGAGGTCAGTGCAAAGCCCCAGATGCCGTAGGTCGTCAGGTGGTAGCGCGTGCCGGCGATCAGACCCAGCGCCGGCACTTCGGGCAGCGCCTGCACCACGTTGCGGATCAGCTGCAGTTCCTGACGCGCTTCGACTTCTGCCGTTGATGCCCGCAACAGCTCTGCGGTGATGCCGGTGTTCCGCAGCACGACGTCCGCTGGCACCCCGTATTCGGATGCCAGCTCGGTCAGCAAACGTGCACTGACGATACTGCGGCGGAAATCCCAGGAAGCTTTCATGAGCGCGGAACGTGGCGATGTCCGAAAGTATCAAATTTATGTCCCGAAGGGCCATCGTTTCGTCGCCATGCGACCGCTAGGCTTACGACTCATTGCACCGGGCCATCGGAGGCGGCGGTGCGTGTGGCGCAGTTGCAAACAAACCGAAACAGGTGCGAGAACATGAAAACGAACACGACGATGGTGTGCATTGTCGGGACCGGCTTTGGCGGCCTCGGCATGGCGATCCGGCTCAAGCAGGAAGGCATCGACAACTTCGTCGTGCTGGAGAAGGAGCAGGATGTCGGTGGTTGCTGGCGCGACAATCATTACCCGGGCGCGGCCTGCGATGTGCCGTCGCATCTGTACTCGTTTTCGTTCGAGCCGAAGACCGACTGGTCACGCAAGTTCGCGCCGCAGCCTGAGATCCACGACTACCTGCGACACTGCGCGGACAAGTACGGACTGCGCTCGCATATCCGCTTCGGCACCGAGGTGGCATCGGCCGGGTTTGATGCCGACCGTGGGGTCTGGGTCGTGCGCAGCACCGATGATCGCGTGTTCGAGGCACGCATGCTGGTGTCGGCCTGCGGCCAGCTGAACCGACCGGCCTATCCCAAGGTCGAGGGCCTGGACGACTTCACCGGGCCGCGGTTTCATTCCGCGCGGTGGGATCATGACGTCGATCTGCGAGGCAAACGCGTCGCAGTGATCGGCAGCGGCGCCAGCGCGATCCAGTTCGTGCCGCAGATTGCCGGGCAGGTCGGGCATCTGGATCTGTATCAGCGCACCGCGCCGTACGTGATGCCGAAGCCGGATCGACGCTATTCGGCCGTTGAGCAGCAGCTGTACTCGCAGCTGCCCGCGGTGCAGCGACTGGATCGTATCGCGCAGTACTGGACCCATGAGGTTCGTGCACTGGCGTTCACGCGTTTTTCCGGTTTGTTGAAGCCGTACCGCTGGCGCTTTCACAAGTACTTGCAGCGCAATATCCATGATCCCGCGCTGCGACAGCGTCTGGAGCCGGACTATCCGATCGGCTGCAAGCGCGTGTTGATTTCCAACGACTGGTTCGAAGCTCTGGCTCGGCCCAACGTCAGTGTGGTCACCGAGTCGATTGAACGCGTGACTGCAAACGCGGTGCGCACTGTGGATGGCCACGAGCATGCCGCTGATGTGTTGATCTACGGTACCGGCTTCCACGCGACCGATTTCCTGGCGCCGATGCAGATCCGCGGGCTCGACGGCGCGGAGCTGAATGAGGTCTGGCGCGACGGTGCCGAGGCGTATCTTGGCATGACCGTTTCGGGGTTCCCGAACCTGTTCATGCTGTACGGGCCGAACACCAACCTCGGCCACAGCTCGATCGTGTACATGCTCGAAAGCCAGATCGGCTACGTGATGCAGGCGCTGGAGACGCTGCGTGCCGGCGCGCGCTGGCTGGACGTCAAGCCGCAGGTGCAGCAACGCTACAACAGCGCACTTCAGGAACGCATCAAGCACACGGTCTGGGATCAGGGCTGCAGCAGTTGGTACAAGACGGCAGACGGCAAGAACACCAACAACTGGCCGGGCTTCACCTTCGAATATCGCCGCAGCACGCGGACCCTGGATCCGGATGCCTATACGCTGCAGCCGGCGAAGTCAGCGGCGGCGGCCTGAGCGCAGTGCCCGCCGCCGCTGTGTTGAGCTAAAGATTCATCATCGCGCGCTGGGGCGGTCCTTGCGGTCAGGACGGTCCTGGCGATCCTGACGACCGCCCGGGCGCGGGCCCATCCGCGGCACCCAGTCCGCTTCGAGTTCGGTGGCCTGGTCGGGCGTGATCAGTCCGGCTTGAAGCGCTTTGGCCACCACGTTCTTGCGTGCCTGCTCATGGACTTCGCGCATGTCCGCGCGCGTCAGATTCAGCGACTCGAAGATCGGCGTGGAACGTGGATCGTTGGTGTCCATCACTTCGCTCAGTGCGATGACGGATTGACCGGTCCGTTGCGACAGCGATTCGAGTACGGCATTGCGCATGATCGTCGCCTCCAGCGAGGGTGGACGATGGCGTTTGGCAGGGGCGCTGTCTTCCGTTGCAGCCAGGGCGATACCGGCGGTGCCGGCGAATATCAGTGCGGCAGCCAGGCCGAGCAGTCGGCGGGTAGGGGTCATCTCCATCTCCATTCATTGGGGGGCAGGTTCGGCGACGTTGGACCGTCGATCGATGACTGCACGATAGTCCTGAAATGTGGGAAAACCGTGTAGAAATCGCGGAATTTGCCTGCGCAGCAGCGCTTGGTCGCGCAGCCCCACTATCATGGCCGCATGCGCTCGCCCTTGTTCTGGAAGCTGTTCGTCGTGCAGGTGTTCGCGGCCTTGCTGCTGGTCGGTGGGGCGCTGGCGATCCAGCGCGCGCACACAGCGCACAGTTTCACGGAGTACATCGAGCTGCAGCAGCGCGCGCAGATGCGCGAGCTTGCCGAACGCATCGCTGATGGCGTGGCCAGCGGAGACTCGCTGACTGCTGTGGCTCGGGATGTTCTCCGCGAGAGTCGTCGCGCTGCGCGTCTGCAACGTGACGCGAACGGTTCGCCGTTGCCTCGTCCGGCGCAGCGGCCCATGGGTCCTCAGGGACGGGCGCCGCTGAGCGTGGTCGATGTCGAAGGCCGGCGGATCGTCGGCCAGGAACGATCCGTTCTGTTGACTGGCGAGTCCTTGCGGGAACCGATCGAGCTTGATGGCCGGACGATCGCTTACCTGGTGCATCCGCCGTTGCCGCAAAGTCCTGCCGGCGTCGACGATGCACGGTTCTCGCAGCAGCAGACGCGCGCCGCGGTTCTGGTGGCATTGGCGGCTGTGCCGCTGGCAGCATTGTTCGCCGGCCTGATTACCGTGATGATCCTGCGACCGATCCGCGCGCTGTCTGATGGGGTTTCAGCGCTGACGCAGCGGCGTTTCACCGCGCGTCTGCCGGTCGACCGAGGCGACGAGCTGGGCCGGCTGGCACAGGGCTTCAATCAGCTTGCCGAGGCGCTCGAACGCTTCGATGCACGGCAGCGCCAGTGGCTGGCGGATATCGCCCACGAGCTGCGCACGCCATTGGCGGTCCTGCGGGGCGAGCTGGAAGCGGTGATCGACGGTGTGCGCCCGGCGGACGGCGCCAATGTCCGTTCGCTGCATCAGGAGTCGTTGCGCTTGAGCGCGCTGGTGGACGATCTGCATCTACTGTCGAGCGCCGAGTCCGGCGGACTGGTGCTGCATCGCCAGTCCAACGATATCGCCACCGCGGTGCGGGACGCTGGACAGCGCTTCGCACGCCGCTATGACGACGCCGGCTATGCCTTGGAGGTCGCGGTCGAGGGCGAGAACGCTCTGGTTGCCGACATTGATTTGCAGCGTATCGAGCAGGTGCTTGCCAACCTGTTGGAGAACGCACTGCATCACGCCCAGCCGGGCCTGGTGGTGCTCCGTGCGAGTCGGTGTGGTTCTGCGATTGAAATCAGTGTCTGCGACGCCGGCCCCGGCGTGCCGGAGGAAATGCTGCCGAAACTGTTCGATCGTCTGTTTCGTGCCGACGCGGCGCGTGCGCGTGGAGGCAACGGACTCGGCCTTGCGATCTGTCGTTCGATCGTCGAGGCGCACGGCGGCAGCATCGAAGCCAGCCGCTCGGCGCTCGGCGGCTTGTGCGTGCGGATGAGTTTGCCGGTGGCCCCGCCATGACCGCCAGCGTGCTGATCGTCGAGGACGACGAAAAGATCGCGTACCTGCTGCGCGACTATTTTCAGCACGCCGGATTTCGCGTCGCTGTGCTGCATCGCGGCGATCAGGTCGAGGCGCAGGTGGCGCAGGATCCTCCCGACCTGGTCGTGCTCGACTTGCAGTTGCCGGGCAGGGACGGACTGGATGTGTGTCGGGCGCTGCGCGCGCGCAGGCCCGATCCGGCGATTCTGATGCTTACGGCGCGGGTGGACGAGATCGACCGTTTGCTGGGTCTGGAACTGGGCGCCGACGACTATGTGTGCAAGCCGTTCAGTCCGCGTGAAATCGTGGCACGGGCCAGGGCGATCCTGCGTCGGTTGCGCACGCACAGCGACGATGGACGCTCGTATCTTCGCGTGGGGTCGGTGCAGATGGATCTACTCAGTCACGCCGTGCAGATCAACGGCGTTGAGCTGACGCTGACGCCGATCGAGTTTGCCGTGCTGCAGGCGATGCTGGAACAACCGCGCCGTGTCTGGTCGCGGGCGCAACTGCTCGAGCGCGCCAAGGGCACGGACTTCGAGGGCTACGAGCGCAATATCGATGGCCACGTGAAGAACCTGCGGCGCAAGTTGCGGGAGCGTTGTGACGGGCGTGATCCGATCCGCAGTGTCTATGGCGTCGGCTATGGCCTGGAGGCTGAAGTGCTCGGAGAGTCTGAAGCCTGAGTCCGGAAGCGGTGCTTGCGTGACGCACAGGCGCCAGCGACGATGCCCTCGAATATCCCGGAATCCTGTGTGATGAACGTTGCCCAACCGATGCGTGTCCGCCTTGTCGCCGCATTCGATCTGATCGTGACCTTGCCGATGGCGGTGCCGATACTGGCGGATACCTATGTGGCCGGCTTGCTGTCCGGGTTCGGCCTGTTTGGTGATCCGGCTGCTGAATTGCCGATGCCCCAGACGGCTTCGATTTTCATCGTGCTGGCCGGCATCCTCGCGGTGTTATGGAACGGCTGTCGTGCGGCGTATCCGGCATTTGCGCCGATGGTCGTGGGCGACATTGCGGGGCGTGTTGCAGTGGCTTCAGCGTTCCTGTTCTTCCTGCTGGGCGCACAGGCCCCGGCTGTGCTGAGTGCGTTTGTCGTGACCGAGCTAGTCGGGGCGGCGGTCGAAGCTTCGGCCTTGCGCAGAGCTCGCTGAGCCTGCCGTGGGTCGGCTGGGGCACCTGCACCGGTTCGGGACTGGCGCTACACTCGCGCGCCCAGAACCGATGCGTCCGCATGAACCCTCCAGCGATTCCCGATGCCACGACCGTGTTGGGCGCCCGCGTGCCGCGCCGAGGAAATCGTTTCTCACGCTGGCTGGGGCGCAACCTGCTGCGTCTGCTGGGCTGGCGAGTGGTGGGCAATCCTCCGGACTGTGCACGATTCATCGTTACCGCCGTGCCGCATACCTCGAACATGGACGGAATCCTGTTCCTGATGGCGACGTTTGCGATGGGCCTGGATCTGCGCTGGGTCGGCAAGCACACCCTGTTTTCCGGACCGTGGGGACCGATGCTGCGCTGGATGGGCGGGATCGGCATCGATCGCCGCAAGCCCGGCGGCATGGTGCAACAGGTGGCCGAGCAGTTCGCGTCCGCGCCGGGGCTGGTTCTGGTCGTCGCTCCTGAAGGGACGCGCGGACACAACGACCGCTGGAAAAGCGGCTTCTACCGGATGGCTGAAGCCGCTGGCGTGCCGATTGCGCTGGGATTCATGGACTACGCGTCGCGTCGCGTCGGCTTCGGGCCGGCGATCGACGTCAGTGGAGACTTTGAGGCGGACCTGCAGCGCATGGCGCAGTTCTACGCGCAGATGACGCCACGGCACCCTGAGCGGTTCACGCTGCCACGGTCGCCTTCAAGCTGATCGTGTGTCTCGCGCCGCCGTCGCAGTCCGACGCACTCCCGCGGCGAACCCTCAGCGCTTGGCCTTGAGCATGGTTCCAGTGCACTTGTCGGAGCCGCAGCGGCACGCCCAGATCTTCTTCATCCGGGGGGTGTGGCGCTCTTCGAGCACGATGCCGTAGTCATAGGTCAGCTCTTCGCCGGCACGGATGTCGCGGATCGCTTCAATGAACACGCGATCCGCAGCGGGATCCCCATCGTCGGATTCATACAGCACGGCTTCGCAGTTCGGCTCGCAGCTGTAATTGATCCAACGCGCGACATTGCCTTTGACGTTGCCGTCGATCACATAGTGTTCGTTGAGCGTGAACAGGAATGTGTGTCCACTGTCGGCGTCGCCGCCGTAGCATTGATCGACATCGTCGTGGGAGCGCAGGGCGCCGCGGTACTGGATCAGTCGCTTGCCTTTGGGCAGGTCGCGGGCGGCGAAGACGCCGTTGCCGTGGATCGGGGAACGACGTAGAACGATATTGCGGGACATAGGGCGAATCGGTGGTGGTTCACGCATTATGCCACTGAGCAATCGACGTGCCATGTGCAATCAATTCAGATTGTAGTCAGCTCCATCTGTCAGGCTGCTGCACGCACACTCTGATGCGCAACGAGGAAATACTCCAATGAAGAAAACATTCCCGACGCTGAGTCTGATTTCCGCCGGCCTGGCCGCCATGGCATTCGCGCCTTTGGCCGCCGCGAACAGCTACAGCTATGTCGAAGGCGGTTATGTGTCGCGCGACACGCATGGTTCGGACGATGACGGCTTGCGCTTGGGCGTTTCCGGTTCGGTCGCGCGCAATGTCGCGCTGATCGGCGAATACGCCACGACTGGCGATCTCGACCAGATCAGCGCTGGTGCGATCTATCACCAGCCGCTCGACCGCGCGCTGGACGTGTTCGGGGGTGCGACCCTGGAGCAGGCGGACAATGGTCACGACGACGATACCGGTTTTGGGCTGCGTGCCGGTCTGCGTTGGTCGTTTGCCCGGCATTTCGAGCTGAGCCCGGAGATCCGGCATACCAACGTATTCGACAACAGCGACACCTCGCTGCGTCTGACCGGACTGTTCAATTTTGCCCCGAACTGGAATGCGCAGGCGGCGTTGCAGTCCGGCGATGATGATCGCTTTGAAGCGGGCCTGCGCTACAACTTCGGGCGTTGATCCGGAGCGTTCAAAACAGTCCCAGGGCCAGGCCTGCGGCGAGCGTCTG
>JBFFJL010000028.1:0-17425 GCA_041555955.1 Nevskiaceae bacterium | reverse complement strand
CGATCAAGTTCATCATCAAGAACTGGGTGAGCGATCCGACCGTTGGCGTCAATGACGGTGACGGCTTCATTCACAACGACGCGCGCTACGGCGGCATTCACAACACCGATCAGTCGATGATGATGCCGCTGTTCTACAAGGGCGAGCTGGTGTGCTGGCTGTCGTCGACGATTCATGAAGGCGAGAACGGGGCCTGCGAACCCGGTGGCATGCCGGCGGCGGCCGAGAGCAAGTACGACGAAGGCATCAAGATGTCGCCGTTCAAGGTTGTCGAGAACTTTCAGTTGAAGCGCGATCTGGTGACCTTCCTGCAGAACTCGGTGCGAGACCCGAAGCTGCAGCTGGAGGATATGAAGGTCAAGTTGCACGCAGTCATGCGGCTGCGCGATCGCATGATTTCGATCCTGGATCAGTTCGGCAAGGAGGCGGTGCTCGGCACCTTGCGATCGCATCTGGAAGACGTCGAAACCGAAATGCGGCGCCGGATTCGCGAGATGCCGGACGGCACCACGCGCGTGCTGCAGTTCATGGACTCGTCACTGCGCGAGAACTGCCTGCAGAAAATCTCGCTGGCAATCACGATCAAGGGCGACCGTCTGATCATGGACTTCCGCGGCACCGCGCCGCAGTTCATGAACCGTTCGGTCAATACAAACATCGCGTCCTTCAAGGCTGCGCTGTGTACCGGACTTTTGCAGAACATCTGGCCGGACCTGCCGCACACGATGGCGGTGCTGTCGCCGATCGAGGTCATCACCGACCGCAATTCGATCATCGATGCCGAAGGCGAGATGCCGCAGGCCATGAGTCTGATGCCACTGTTCAAGGGTTGCGTGGTCTGGACCATCCCGATGAACAAGTTCAACTACAGCATGCCGCACAAGTACTCGGCGGTGATTGCTTCGCAATACGACCAGGCGGCGACCCTGATCTACGGCGGGCTGACCCAGCACGGCGATGTCACCGGAAATTTCTGCGCCGACATCAACGGCAACGGTCAGGGCGCGCGTTCGCACGCCGACGGAGAGCATTCGGTGTCGCCGGTGTTCGGCTTCATGTGCGACAGCGGCGAACACGAGATCAACGAGGAAGACACGCCGATCATCCGCCTCGGGGCGCAGCGCCTGGCCAAGAATCGTGTGGGCTGGGGCAAGTATCGTGGCGGCATGGGCTACGAGCAGATCGCGACGATGCGCGGTTCGCTGATGTGGGGCTTCATGACTGGCTGCGAGGGTTCCAAGTTTCCGTCGGCACAGGGCCTGTTCGGTGGCTACTCCTGCCCGTCCTACCAGCTGTGCAAGATCAAGGGCATCAACGTTTTCGACGTGCTGCGCGAGACGCCCAAGGCCATCGACGAATTCGACATCGTGCGGCTGATGAACGAGCGCCCGATTCCCGGCGGCAAGTACACCTCGCAGGACATGGGCATGACCTTCGAGCTGTGCAACGAAGGTGAGCTGTACATGATCTGTCAGGGTTCCGGTGGCGGCTACGGCGACGTGCTCGAGCGCGACCCGACGCTGGTGATGAAGGATCTGGCCGAGGATCTGATCTCGCACGACAACGCGCACGACATCTACAAGGTCGTCTACGACGAGAACACATTGATCGTCGATGAGGAAGCGACCGCCGAGCTGCGCGCCAGCTACCGTCTGGAGCGCATCCAGCGCGGCAAGCCGTTCGATCAGTTCTGCAAGGAATGGGTCACCCCGGAGCCGCCGGCCAATCTGCCGTACTTCGGCAGCTGGGATGACACCACGGTGATCTACGCGACCAGCGCGGGACAGCGCATCACGATGCCGGCTGATCAGTTGCAGGGCGTGTTCATGCCCAACCCCAAGGATGTCCGCATCGCCGAGCTGGAGGCGCAGCTGGAAGCGTGCATGGCGAAGAGCGCAGCGTAGACACCGGGCGCAGCGTGCCCATCGCAGGTGGGCAGGTGACGTGGGTGGAATTGGAAGACTGCAGCGTGTTGGCCTGAGCCCAAGCAGCAGCGAGAGGAGAGCGGTCCATGGATTACACGAAGGTCTTCAGTCTTGAAGGCAAAGCGGCTCTGGTCAGCGGTGCAGCGCGCGGAATTGGCGCGGAGATCGCAACGGCCCTGGCGCAGTCCGGTGCCGCGGTGCTGGTCACCGATGTGGCCGATGGCGCCGGCCAGGAAACCGTCGCGCGTATTCGCGCAGCCGGCGGGCGTGCCGAGTTTCTGCATCACGATGTCACTGACGAAGCGGCGTGGGCGGCGGCCAGCGCGGCGATGCTGCGGCACTTCGGGCGTTACGACATTCTGGTCAACAACGCCGGCATTGAAACTGCCGCGCTATTCGCTCAGTGCGAAGTGGCGGATTTCCGCAAGGTGCTCGACGTCAATGTCACCGGCGTCTTTCTCGGCATCAAGCATGCGCTGCGCACGATGGGCGAAGCCGGTGGCGCCATCGTCAATCTGTCGTCGGTTGCGGGACTGATCGGCACCACCGCACATGCCGCGTATCACAGCTCCAAGGGCGCGGTGCGCTCGATGACCAAGGCTGCGGCGATCGAGTGCGCGCAGCTGAAGAACGGGGTGCGGGTCAATTCGATCCATCCGGCGATCGTGAAGACCGATATGGGCGACAAGTTCGTGCAGGACTTTGTCGATCTGGGGCTGGTGCCCGATGCCGCGACCGCGCATGCGGCGTTCGAGGCGGCCCATCCGCTCGGATTCGGGCGGGTCGAGGATGTGGCGTGTGCGGTGCTGTATCTGGCCTCGGATGCGGCGCGCTGGGTGACCGGTGCCGAGCTGGTGGTCGACGGCGGTTATACGGCCGCCTGAGGAACGATCGAGCATGAGCGGATTTCTGGAGGGTGTGCGCCAGCGTCCCGGCCAGCTGCTGTGGCTGGACAGCGATGCGTATGCGTGGCGGCTGTTCGGCGGTGATCCGCGGCAATTGCTGCAGCCGGCCGAATACGTGGGCCTGCAGCGCAAGGCGCAGGGGCTATTGCGTTCGGACGTCGTCGCACTGGATGTGGCGGCGGTGGCACGGGTGATGCTCGAGGCGCGGCCCGCGCTGCGTGAGGCGATGACGCAGAAGCGGCGCGCGATGGCGCCGCTGAAGACGCTGGCGGCCGACGCCGGCTTGCGACAGGGGATCGATGACTTGCTGTCCGGCCTGCGTGGCAGTTTTGCCTCGACGCCGTTGGCGCTGGTGATGCCGTCGCCGCGGCGCTGGCTGCGTGAGAGTTATGCACTGACCTTCGGCGCCGATGCCGGGATCGACATCGGCGAAGATGAAATCGACTCCGCAGCGGTGCAGCTGGCCGACTTTCTGCGGCACTTCGGGGAGTCCGGCATCGATGTCCTGCTGATGAGCGAATCGGCGGACGATCCGCCGGCCAGCAGTGACGAGCTCGAATGGTATCGCCCGGTATTGAACGTGGCCGCGCATTACCGCTGGGATGTGGGCTTGCGCCTGGACGCCGCGCCGGCGACGCCGCTGGGAGCCGACGGCATCGGCTTCGTCATTGCGCCGCCGTCGGATGGGTCTGCACTCGCTGGCGTGTGTGGACATGTCATCGCGCCCGCGTTCTGGTCTGATTCCAACGCCGTCGCGGCGCCGGATGCCGCTGACTTTCGCTATGCCGCGATTGCGGCCGACGCGAAGCCAGAGACCGTGCTCGCGCGGCTGGCTGCGTTGCGCGCGTAATTGGGAGAACGCCGATGCTGCCGTATCAACTCGACTATCTGTGCTCATACCGCGCACAGCTGCAGGCGCCGCCCGAGGTGATCGGGCCAGTGCCCGGTGGCGCGCGCGTGAACTTCTACGTCACCGGCGGCGAAGTCGAAGGTCCACATCTGCGCGGCACGCTGCGCGCGGTGGGCGGCGACTGGATGACCGTACGCGATGACGGCGTCGGCATTCTCGACGTCCGTGCGACGATCGAAACCCATGACGAAGCGCTGATCGAGATCACCTATCAGGGCGTTGGTGATCTCGGGGAGGACGGTTATGCAGGCTTTCTGCGCGGCGAGCTGCCGCCGAAGCTGAGCTTGCGAACGGTGCCGCGTGTGCGCACTGCGCACCCGGACTATCTCTGGATGAACCGGCTGCAGTTGCTCGGTATTGGTGAAGCCGATCTGCAGACTTTCGAGGTGCGCTATGACGTTTATGCGATCCGCTGAACCTGCGACCAGCGTGCGCGAAGGCGAGCGCCTGTGGACCCCGCGGCCGGAGTTTGCCGCCAGGTCCCAGGTCGAGCGCTATCGCCGCTGGCTGGTCGAATCACGCAAGGTCGAGGTCGCCGACTATCCGGCGCTGTGGCAATGGTCGGTGCAAGAGCCGGAAGCGTTCTGGGCCACGATCTGGGATTACTTTGACGTGCGCTCCGACGCGCCCTACAGCCGTGTGCTCGACCGGCGCGAAATGCCGGGCTGCGAGTGGTTTGCAGGCTCGCGCGTGAACTACGCAGAACACCTGTTGCGGCATGAGGCAGAGGGTGGCGACCAGCCGGTGTTCCATCACCTCAGCGAGAACCGCGAACTGGCCACGATGAGCTGGAACGAGCTCGGACGTCAGGTGCGAATCGTCGCCACGCAGCTGCGCGCTCTGGGCGTGGTGGCGGGCGATCGCGTGGTCTCGTACATGCCGAACGTGCCGGAGACCGCGATCGCGATGATGGCGACGACGGCGATCGGTGCAGTGTGGTCGTCCGCGGCGCCGGAGTTCGGCGTCAAGACGGTGATCGATCGCTATGCGCAGATCGAGCCGAAAATCCTGTTTGCCGCCGACGGCTATCGTTTCGGCGGCAAGGACTTTGCACGCGGCGCGGAGGTCGAGCAGATTGCGGCGGCGTTGCCGAGTCTGCAGCACGTGATCTGGCTGCCGTATCTGAACGCCGGACAGCCACCGCCTTCGCTGCCGGGCCTGATGACCTGGGCGCAGTTGCTGGAGCATGCGGACGTGCCGCGGGAAGCGTTCGAGTTTGCGCGCGTGGCACACGACCACCCGCTGTGGATCGTGTTCTCGTCCGGTACCACCGGCTTGCCCAAGGCGATCGTGCACAGCCATGTCGGCGCGCTGATCGAGCATCTGAAGCTGATGCACTTCCATCTGAATCTGAGTTCGGATTCGGTGATGTTCTTCTACAGCACCACCGGCTGGATGATGTGGAATCTGCTGCTGGCGGCGCTGGTCACCGGGAGCGCGATCGTGCTGTACGACGGCAATCCGGTGCATCCGCAGCCGGATTTCCTGTGGCAGCTGGCCGCACGCACGCGCGCGACCAATTTCGGCGCCAGTCCGACCTTTGTGCAGATGATGGAAAAGGCCGGGCTCAGGCCGGGCGAGCAGTACGATCTGGCGGCGCTGGAATCGATCCTGGTTGCCGGTGCGCCGTCGACGCCGGAAACCTTCGCCTGGTTCTATCGCTGCGTGAAGCCGGATCTTTGGGTGACCTCGCAGTCCGGCGGCACCGAGCTGTGCAGCGGATTCGTCGGCGCGTCGCCGACCCTGCCGGTGCATGCCGGAGAGATCCAGACCCGCATGCTCGGCATGGACGTACACGCCTGGAGCGATGACGGCAAAGAAGTGATCGATGAAGTCGGCGAGCTGGTGGTGACGTCGCCATTTCCGTCGATGCCGATCCGCTTCTGGAACGACGAGGGCGACCAGCGCTATCGCGAATCCTACTTCGATGTGTTCCGACATGACGACGGCACGCCGGTCTGGCGTCACGGTGACTTCATCAAGATCAATGCACGCGGCGGCTGCTACATCTACGGTCGCTCGGATTCGACCCTGAATCGTTACGGCGTGCGCATTGGCACTGCCGAGGTCTATCGCGCGGTCGAACAGGTAGACGGCGTCGCCGATAGTCTGATCGTCTGCTGCGAACTGCCGGGCGGCAACTACTTCATGCCGCTGTTCGTCCAGCTCAAGCCCGGCGTGGAACTCGATGACGCGCTGCGTGCGCGGATCAATCGCAAGCTGCGCGACGACTGCAGCCCGCGGCATGTGCCGGACCGGATCTACGCAGTGGACGCGATTCCGTACACCTTGACCGGCAAGAAGATGGAGATTCCGGTGCGCAAACTGCTGATGGGCCTGCCGCTGGAGAAGGCGGCAAGCCGTGACGCCATGATGAATCCGGATTCGATTGACTACTTCGTGCGCTTCGCGAACGAGTCCACGGACTACCAGTGGCGCGTCGCATGACGCGCCCGCCCCAGGAGAGACGGCAATGAATCGAGTGCAGGACAAGGTCTGTCTGGTGACTGGCGGCGCCCGGGGTCTGGGTCTGGCGGCGGTGCAGGCACTGCTGGCCGAGGGCGCCAAGGTCATGCTGACCGACCGCGACAGCACCGTCGGTGAAGGCGAAGCGGCACGCTTGCGCAGCGAAGGCTACGACGTGCGCTTCGTGCTGCAGGATGTCACGGATGAGTCGCAATGGTCGGAAGTGCTCGATGCAGTCATCAAGATCTGGGGCCGGCTCGATGTGGTCGTCAACAATGCGGGGGTGGCGGCCTTGTCGGATGTTGAAGTCACCAGTCTGGCGCAGTGGAAGTCGACCCTCGCGGTCAATCTCGACGGCGTGTTTCTGGGCACGCAGGCCGCCATCGCGCGCATGAAGGTGGGTGGCGGTTCGATCATCAATATCGCATCAATCGAAGGCCTGATCGGTGAGCCGCTGATTCCGGCCTACAACGCCAGCAAGGGCGGTGTGCGTCTGTTCAGTAAGTCCGCCGCGATTCACTGCGCGCGTTCCGGCTATGGCATCCGCATCAACTGTGTGTGTCCGGGCTTTGCCGAAACGCAGATGGTGGCTGGTGCGGTGGCAACGCTGCCGCCAGATCAGGCCCAGGCCTTCGTTGAACGTACTTTGGCGCGTATTCCGCTGGGACGTTTTGCCCGGCCCGAAGAAATTGCCACCGCGGTGCTGTTTCTGGCCTCTGATGAATCCAGCTATGTCACCGGCTCCGATCTGGTGGTTGACGGCGGCATGACGGCATAACGCACAAGAACCGAATAACGAGGAGAGCAGGCATGAGTAATAAGCCCGTGGTGATCTACGGCGTCACCGGATATACCGGTCGCCTGGTAGCGGAATATCTGCGTGAGCATCGGGTGCCGTTCACCGCTGCAGGACGCGATGCCAATCGCATCGCCGAGGTGCTGTCGAAAGTGCCCGGGATCGAGAACGCCGA
Source organism: Nevskiaceae bacterium (assembly GCA_041555955.1). Taxonomy (GTDB): domain Bacteria; phylum Pseudomonadota; class Gammaproteobacteria; order Nevskiales; family Nevskiaceae; genus Solimonas. The sequence continues at coordinate 10,248 of JBFFJL010000028.1, read as the reverse complement.
TTACGACATTGCCGAGGTCGAGCACAGCGCCGAGGCACTGACCCAGCTGATGAAGGGCAGTCAGGTCATGTGCAACATGGTCGGTCCGTTCATGAAGTACGGCGGCGAGGCGGTAGAAGCCTGTCTGGCCGCTGGCGCGCACTACACCGACACCAACGGCGAGCAGAACTGGATGATGCACGCCGAATCAACCTGGGGCTCCCGCTTTGCCGAGCGCAAGCTGCTGCTGGCGCCCGGCATCGCGCAGATGTATACGACCGGCGAAATCGCGGCGAACCTGTGTCTGGAAACGCCTGGGCTCGATACGCTCGACATCCTGGTGTTGTGGCGCGGCTTCCCGACCTATGCGTCGACGCAGACGATTTTCAGCATCCTGACCGCCGAGTTCTTCCATCTGGAGCAGAACCAGTATGTGAAGTGGGCGCCGACGGCGAAGGCCGAGGTGATGGTGCCCGGACAGCATGAAACCGCGATGGCCCTGCCCTGGGGCGGTACCGCGCATCCGGTCTGGTTCAAGAACGATCCGCGCGTGGCCAACTGCAAGGCTATGGGCGGTGTGTTCGAGCGCAGCGTGATGGAAGGTGTGGTGCAGATTGCCGCGGTGGTCGAGGAGAAGATCAAGCCGCTGCCGAAGGCCGAGCAGGAGAAGCAGCTGTCGGAGATGGCGGCAAGCCTGCAAGCCGGCATGCCACCGCGCGAGAATCCACGCATCAACACCTCGGTCGATTCGGTCCATGCGAGCGGTCCACTCGGTCGTGCGCACTGTGTGATTCACGGCAACTGCAACTACAAACAGACGGGCCTGCTGCAGGCCTACGCGGCTTACCATCTGCTGCAGGCGCCGCCGCTGCGGCATGGCTTTGCGTCCGGATGTCAGGCATTCGGACATCGTCCGCTGCTGGGGGTGCTGCAGTCCTTCGGATTGGTCAGCGCGCCGCAGTTGACGGTGCAATCGGCCGTCGCGGTTCGCGCCTAGCGGGGATGGCGTCAGGCGCATGGGCTCGGGTTCAGTCAGTGTGCCGGCGGTGATGCCGCCGGCGGTCGCCGAAGGCCAGTGGCTGTGGTCTCCGCACGATGAGTTCATTGCCGACGCCCCGGTGGAGCATTTTCGCCGCTGGCTGAATGCGCGCCGCGGTATGGATCTGCCGGACTATGGCGCTCTATGGTCTTGGTCGGTCACGGACCTCGAAGGCTTCTGGGCTGCGGTCTGGGACTATTTCGAGGTGCGTTCGGACACGCCATACCAGCGCGTACTGGATCGTCGCACCATGCCCGGCGCGCGCTGGTTTGAGGGCGCGCGGGTCAATTACGCCGAGCATCTGCTGCGTCACGCCGCCGTTGCGCCGGACGCGCCGGCCTTGATGTTCGCCGCCGAACAGGGCGTGCTTCGTCAGATGTCGTGGCGGCAACTCGAGCAGCAGGTGCATCATCTGGCCACACAGCTGCGCGCGATCGGCATTGGTCCGGGCGACCATGTGGCTGCATTTATGCCGAATATTCCGCAGACCGCGATTGCGATGATGGCGACCGTGGCCGTCGGTGCGATCTGGTCCGTGGCCTCACCGGAATTCGGCGCCAGTGCGGTGATTGACCGGCTGCGTCAGGTCCGGCCCAAGCTGCTGTTCGCCGTCGATGGCTATTGCTTTGCCGGCTGCGACTATCCACGGGGTGACGAAGTACGGCGAATCTGTGAGCAGCTGAGCAGCATTGAGCGGCTGATCTGGCTGCCATACATGGACACCGCCGCGCCGCCGCCGCCGGTGCATGCGTCGGTCAGCCAGTGGCAAACCCTGCTGCAGGATGCTGAAGGTTCGGCGCTGGATTTCCGCTTCGAACGGGTTGGCTACGATCATCCGCTGTGGGTATTGTTCTCGTCCGGAACCACCGGCCCGCCCAAGGCCATCGTCCACAGCCACGTTGGCGTACTGGTCGAGCATCTGAAGCTGACCGCCTTTCACGTTGGCCTGCGTCCGGGATCGAGGGTTCTGTACCACTCGACCAGCGGCTGGATGATGTGGAACGTGCTGATTGCCTCGTTGCTGCAGGGGGCGACTGCGGTGCTTTACGACGGTAGTCCGATCGAGCCGGACCCTGCCGTACTGTGGCGTATTGCCGATCAGGCCGGCGTCGATGTGCTCGGCGTCAGCCCAGCCTACGTCCAGATCCAGCAGCGCTGTGGCTTGCAGCCGTGCGCGCAGTTTGCGCTGGAGCGTCTGAACACGATCCTGCTGGCCGGTGCGCCGTCAATGCCGGAAACCTTTGCGTGGTTTTACCAGGCCGTCAAATCCGATCTGTGGGTCACCTCCCAGAGCGGCGGCACCGAAGTGGCTTCGGCACTGGCGGCGGCAACACCCACACTGCCGGTCTATGCCGGGGAGATCCAGACCCGCGCGCTGGGGGTCGATGCCGAAGTCTGGGATGAGCACGGCCAGCCGCTGGTCGACCGTGTCGGCGAGCTGGTGATCCGCAGTCCGATGCCGTCGATGCCGCTGCGCTTTGCTGACGACGCCGCCGGGCGGCGATATCGTGAGGCCTACTTCAGTGGCTATCCGCAGCATCCGGATGTATGGCGTCATGGCGATTACATGAAGCTCAATGCGCGCGGCGGCTGCTATATCTACGGCCGCTCGGATGCGATGCTGAACCGCTATGGGGTTTGCATTGGCACCGCCGAGATCTATCGCAGCGTCGAGCGGGTGCCCGAAGTGCTTGACAGTCTGGTCGTGTGTTGCGAGATGGCGGGCGGCCGGGTGTTCATTCCGATGTTCGTCAAGCTGCGGCCGGGTTGGACGCTCGACGTCGGACTGCGCGCGCGCATCACGGCGCAGTTGCGCTGCGATTGCAGTCCGCGCCATGTCCCTGATCAGATCTATGTGGTCGACGATATTCCCTACACATTGACCGGCAAGAAGATGGAAGTCCCGGTGCGACGCCTGCTGATGGGCGTGGCACCGGCGCAGGCCATGAGCCGTGACGCGACGATGAATCCGGCCGCGATCGACTGGTTTGCGCGGTTTCGCGCACGGCACCTGGCCATGCTCAGCGGCTGAGCCTGGCGGGAATCAGTTTTTCAGGCCGACTGGCCTACTGCCTGCATCTGAACTATCGTAGACGACTGATTCAGTGAGGAGAGGGCACGATAATGAAAAGCGCATCAAGCATCGCGCTGCTACTTGCGTTCGCGACATTTCCACTGCTGGCCAAGCTCGGTCCGGACGAGGCGGCGAAACTGAAGACCAGCCTGACTCCAGTGGGCGGCGAGCGGGCCGGGAACAAGGACGGTACGATTCCAGCGTGGGACGGCGGCCTCAGCACGATCCCGGCCTGCTTCAAAGGCGGGGACAGCCGCTACTGCGATCCGTTTCCTGACGACAAGCCGGAGTTCACGATCACGGCGCAGAACATGGCGCAGTACAAGGCCAAGCTCAGCGAGGGCCAACTGGCGATGCTGGAGAAGTTTCCCGGCACCTACAAGATGGATGTCTATCCGACCCGGCGCACCGCGGCGTATCCACAGTTCTACTACGACGCGACCTACAAGAATGCGCTCGAGGCCGAGCTCGGCGGAAACGGTGAGGCCCTGATCAACGCGATTGTCGGTGTGCCGTTCCCGGTTCCGAAGTCCGGCGTTGAGCCGGTGTGGAATCACAAGGTGCGCTATCGCGGCCAGGGCACTCGGCGCTGGAACAATCAGGCAGCGGTAACCGCCACCGGCAATTACAACCTGGTCAAGATCCGCGAGGACGTGACCTTCACTTACAGCCAGCAAAATGCGACGCCGGAGTCGCTGGACAACGTTGTCATCTACTTCCTGCAGATGGTGACCGCGCCGCCGCGGCTGGCCGGCACGATCACACTGGTTCACGAGACCATGGACCAGGTCAAGGAACCGCGTCGGGCCTGGCAGTACAACCCAGGTCAGCGGCGTCTGCGCCGTGCGCCCAATGTCGGCTACGACAATCCGGGAACCGGTGCCGACGGTTTGCGTACCAACGACCAGACCGACACCTTCAACGGTGCAACCGATCGCTACACCTGGAAGATCGTCGGCAAAAAGGAGATGTACATTCCGTATAACTCCTACGTGATCCACAGCGACAAGTACAAGTACAAGGACATCATCCAGAAGGGGCATATTGACCAGAATCTGGCGCGCTATGAGTTGCATCGCGTCTGGATTGTCGAAGGCGAGGTCAAGCCGACGACGACGCACATCTACGCCAAGCGCCGCTTCTATTTCGATGAGGACAGCTGGCAGATCGTGCTGGTTGATATCTACGATCGTCGAGGGCAGCTGTGGCGCTGGCAGGAAGCCCACACCGCAGCGGCGTATGACAAGCCGTACCTGGCCCCGGTAATCGAGACCATCTACGACATGCAGAACAACCGCTATCTGGTACAGGCGATGAACAACGAGGACGAGGAGTCGGTCGAGCGCGTGTTCGAACCGTCGTACTTCGATCCCAGCAACGTGCAGAAGCAAGCGACCAAGTGAGGCGCCTCGGCGTCGAATGATCAAGGGGGCGCCTGCGGGCGCCCTTTTTCTTGTGCGTCAGCCGCTTGCCCGGCACTGCCGCACAGCCGTTTTACCGCTGCGGTTCATGTCGATCACGAGCGGCAGCGGTGACGGGCCATGGTGGGTGCGGTCTGGAACCCGAGGCCTGAACCCGAAACAGAGCGCAGGCATGCTCAGCCAGCGCCACGCCGCGAGGTCGACCTTCGACGCTTGCGGGCGTAGTCGTGCTGCGCAGAACCGGATGAATACGGTATGCGGGATGCGCGGCCGAACAGCACGGCGGTCGAACGGCTGCGCCTGAGGTACGCCGTTGGCGCTTTCGAGGCCGTCAATCAGGCGTGATGGGTCGTCAGCCGGGCGCCGCACCCCAATCGGATCTCAACGCTGTGGTCGGATCACCACGCTGCAGGCACAGGACGCCACGCCGGCGGCGCGGGGAGGACGGGTAGAGTCTGGTCCATGCAAAACGGCCGGCTTGCGCCGGCCGTTTCGAACCTCGGTGCACCCTGTCAGCGGAGTGCGGCGAGGCTGACTACTTGTCGCCTTCCGCCGCCGGCGCTTCGAACGACAGCAGTTCGACTTCGAAGATCAGGGTTTCATTGGGGCCGATCTTGACGCCGGCGCCGCGCTCGCCATAACCCAGCTTGGCCGGGATGTAGAACTTGTACTTGGCGCCGGTGCTCATCAACTGCACGCCTTCGGTCCAGCCTGGAATCACGTTTTTCAGCGGGAACGTCACCGGCTGGCCGCGCGAGTAGGAGCTGTCGAATTCCTCGCCGTTGATCAGCGTGCCCTTGTAGTGCACGGTCACGGTGTCTTCGGCGGTCGGATGTTTGCCGTCGCCTTCGGTCAGTACTTCATACTGCAGGCCCGAATCGGTGGTCTTGACGCCTTCGCGCTGGCCGTTCTCGGTCAGAAACTTCTCGCCCTCGGCACCGGCCTTGGAGGCCTGGTCGGCGCGCAGCTTGACCTGGCGTTCCTGCATCTTGCGCGAGATTGTGTTCTTGATCTCTTCACGGGCGGCATCGTCCATCTTCGGCTCGCCGTCGGAGAACGCATCATCCAGACCCGCCTTCAGTGCGGTGATGTCGACGTCTTCCTTGACGGGCTGCAGGGACTTGCCCAGATCGATGCCGATGGCATAGCCGAACTTCTGCGCGTCAGACTCCAGCGTTGCGGTGGAGCTGGCCTGGTCGGTCGAAGCGGTTTCCTGCTTGGCGCACGCCGCCACCAGCGTCAGCGCGCAGGCGACGGCCAGATAACGAATTGAATTGTTCATGTTTCCCCGGGATACAAAAAATGGGGCGAACTGCCCCGGCGATGAATTATAGCGCGGCGCCCGGAATCTGCCGGACGCCGCGCACGCGTCAATGGACCGCGGTTTGGGTGTTGGGTTCCTTGTGTTTGCGCCGGGTCAGCAGCTGCAGCAGCATCTGCCGGCTTTCGTCCGACAGCAGCTCCTGCGAGCGTTCGGCGATACGCTCGATCCGCGCGTCCACCACCAGGCCCTGCTCACCCGAATCGGTCACCAGGCCGATTTCGATCAGGGTGTTCAGGTAGCTCTTGAACAACGCCTTGTCGAAGAATTCCGGTGCGTCGCGCCCGGTCAGGATCGCCATGCGTTCAGCCAGCAGGCGGCAGTCGTCCTCGAAGCGCGCACGCTGTAACGGACCTTCGGTGCGGCGTTCCTCGGCCAGCAGCAGTGCGGTCATGCAGTAGCGTTCCAGGGTTTCGCCAAGGACGCGGCCCAGCATCGCCAGAGTGGAATACGCGGCGGCGCTGGCGTCAGGGCGACGCAGGTGCTCGCCCTCCCGCGCCAGCAGCCCCAGCTGCACCATCACGGTGACCCAATCCCGGGCGACATTTTCGATCTCGTCGACGCCGGGGCGCAGGAAGAATTCACGCCGCAGGAACGGGTACAGCGCGCGTACCCCGGTGAGGATGGCCTCGTCGCTCAGCAGCAGCCGGGTGCGGAACAGGTTGGCGATCAACGAGGGTATTGCGAACAGATGCTGGATATTGTTGCGGTTGTAGGTCAGCGCGACGGCGTCGCGCGCACTGATGCCGTAAAGATCACCCCAGGGGTGCGACACCTTGGACATGCGCGCGATTGGCGCGCTGGATTCGACCACTGCCTGCGGCGCCGGTTCCGGAATGTAGCGGTCAGGGCTGTCCGGGCTGCCTTTGAGCAGCCAGATCAGGTGCCCGATCTGCTCGACCAGTTCGTCGTGCGAAACTACGCGTTCCGGTGATGACAGCAGCGCAACTGCGGCCAGGCCGGTGGGATTGGCGACCGCGGCACGGTTGATCCGGCGCGAATTCTCGAGTGCGATATCGGCGACGAAGGCTTTGAAGCCCTCGGGCGTCTGGTCAGCGGCGAAGCGTGAACGCCAGTCCGGCAGACGCTCGTCAGCGAAATCCTGCAGCGGCAGCGGATCGCCGAAATTGATGTAGGCCTTGCCATAGGATTTGCCAAGGATCTTGCCGGCCTTGAGCAGGCCTTCAGCGGATTCCTTCTGCTTCTTGGCGCCGCGCAGTTCCTTCGAATAACTGCTGACTTCCCAGCAGCGGTCGTAGCCGATGTAAACGGGCACCAGCATGACTTTGCGCGTGCGCTGTTTCAGGCCGGCTTCGACCACCATCGACAGCAGACCGGTCTTGGGTTCAAGCAGACGACCGGTGCGACTGCGGCCGCCTTCGGGGAAGAATTCGATGGAATAGCCACGCTGGATCAGCGAGTCGACATAGGCACGAAATACCGCGGTATAGATGCGATCACCCGAAAAACTGCGACGCATGTAGAACGCGCCGCAGCGGCGCAGCAGACTTCCGATCGGCCAGAAGTTCAGATTGACGCCGGCGGCAATATGCGGCGGCACCAGGCCGGCTCGGTACAGCGAATACGACAGCAGCAGGTAGTCAGCATGCGAGCGATGCGCCGGCATGTAGATCAGCTCGTACTGCTGGGCCCATTCACGCACGCGGTCGAGTCCGCGGACATCAATGCCGGAAAACACGCGCTTGAACACGACGACGCTGAGGAAGCGCTCCAGAAAGCTGATGCTGGCGGTGGCGTAGTCGGCGGCGATTTCCTCAGCGCACTTGCGTGCATAGGCGCGCGTTTTCAGCTGCGCCGATCCGGCGTCAGCCTCCTGCTCGATGGCCTTGAGCACGCCCGGGGCATTGAGCAGTGAGTCGATCACGACATGCCGTGACAGCAGCGTGGGGCCCAGCGCCGCCGTGCGCGCGCGCAGGAAGTGGAAGTGCAGGCCGCGCACCAGCTTGCGAATCGACGTCGTCGCGTCCGCACCCTTGTCCATCTGTTCGCGGAAATTCAGCGGCAGGCCGAAGTTGGCGAAGATGTTGCGGCCGTTGGCCAGCATGATGAACAGCTTCTGTACTCGGCCGGCCTGGATGTTGTCGGCAAAGATCAGCTTGAACCAGCTGGTTTCCTTGCCCGGGTCGCGGCCCCAGAAGATCGAGACCGGTACGATCTGCGCGTCAAAGCTCTGCGTGGCGACACCGGTCTCGATCAGGCGCAGCAGATCGGTGTTGCGCACACGGGTTTCGAGCAGCGCCGGCATATAGACCACACCGGCACGGTCGGGCGTGGGAAAATTGGAGCCGGTGCGACTCGGAGCTGGCAGGTCCAGGTCCTTGCAGATGCGGTCGAGCACGAACAGGTCGGCCCACGAGCGGTTGGCCAGCACAAACACCACCGGCTTTTCCGGATCCAGGCCAATGCCTTCGATCAAGGGATGAGGCGCGGTGGAATAGCGCAGCGAACGCGAAAACGGTCGGAACAGCCACCACACCAAGGTATAAGTGATGCGATTGATCAGGTCACGCATGAGTCGAGCACGTCCGTTGATCCCCCCGGGGACGATCGGCGAGTTTTCGCCGTATCTTGTTGTATTGAATTGCAGCCAGTGTAGCGCAGGACCCTTGACCGAATGACGTCAACCAACGTGCCCAACCCTTCAGCGACGACGCACCATTGGGAGGCGCACGCCCTGCGCGCGCGCTTGCAGCGTGTCGCACGGTTTCTCGATAGCGGCATCGGCGTGCCGGGCACACGCTGGCGCTTCGGCATGGACGGATTGATCGGCCTCGTGCCGGTGGTGGGCGACCTGTTCGGTGTGTTGATGGGGGCCTATTTCCTGTTTGAGGGCGCGCGCATCGGCGCGCCGACGCGGTTGCAGTTGCGGATGCTGGGCAATGTACTGTTCGACGCGCTGATCGGTCTGGTGCCGGTGATCGGCGATCTGGCCGATTTCGCGTTCAGATCCAATCAGCGCAATGCCCAGTTGCTGGACCAGCACCTGGACCAGCTGCTGACGCCGCAGGCGTCGACGTCCCATCCGCGCCGCAGTTCGGTTTGGGTTGCGGGTGTTCTGCTGTTGCTGGCGGTGGTCCTGATTGCCGTTTGGCGACAGGCCTGAGCACCCTTGAAGTGCACCGCGGCGAGGGGACGGGGGTTTTTCCCCTTGGCCGCGCTACGTCAACGCCGGCATAGTGCAGCGCATGATTGACCCGCCGGTGCTTGCGCGGCATGGTGGGCAATGGTGAATCCACCCGATACCGAGTTCGTAGCCATCGATGACCGATAAGACCTGGGCCGGACATCCCCGCGGCCTGTCCACGCTGTTCTTTACCGAGATGTGGGAGCGCTTCAGCTACTACGGCATGCGCGCCATCCTGGTGCTGGCGATGGTCGCGACGGTCGAAAGCGGGGGCATGGGCCTGGATGACCGCACTGCGACCGCGATCTACGGCATCTATACCGCCGGGGTGTATCTGCTGTCACTGCCGGGCGGCTGGATCGCAGATCGTCTGCTCGGCCAGCGTCAGGCCGTGTGGTATGGCGGCATCCTGATTGCTGCCGGGCATTTCACGATGGCCTTGCCGCTGGAACCCACCTTCTTTGTGGGCATGCTGCTGATCGTACTCGGCACCGGCTTGCTCAAGCCCAACATCAGCGCGATGGTCGGCCAGCTCTATGCCGGCGACATGGGCGCGCGACGCGACGCCGGCTTTTCGCTGTTCTACATGGGCATCAATATCGGCTCGTTCTTCGGCCAGCTGATCTGCGGCTTTCTCGGCGAGAAGGTCGGCTGGCACTACGGCTTCGGCGCTGCCGGCGTCTTCATGGCGTTGGGGCTGGTGCAATACCGCCGGACCGGGATGCGTCTGGGTGATGTCGGTCTGCATGTCGCCAGTTCCGGCGATGCGAGCCGCGATGTGCGGGAACGCCAGCGTGGCTGGACGATTGTCTGGATCGGAATGGCGGTGCTGCTCGCAGTGACGCTGGCGGCGCTCAGCGGTACGCTGGCGCTGGATGCAGTCGCAATCGCTTCGGCGGGTGTCTACGTCATTGTCGGTGGCGCCGGCCTGTTCTTCCTGTATGTCCTCGCATTCGGAGGACTCGATCTCGCGGAGCGCAAGCGCGTTGGCGTGATCGCGGTGTTCTTTGTTGCCGCGGCCGTATTCTGGTCCGGATTCGAGCAGGCCGGCTCAAGCTTCAACCTGTTCGCCGACCGCTATACAGACCGCATGATTTTCGGCTGGGAGATGCCGGCATCGTGGCTGCAATCGATCAATCCGATGTTCATCATCCTGCTGGCGCCGCTGTTCGCGACGCTGTGGGTGCAGCTCGGCAAGCGCAACATGGATCCGTCGATTCCCGCCAAATTCAGCCTGGGTCTGATCCAGATGGGCCTCGGCTTCCTGGT
>JBFFJL010000027.1:0-17539 GCA_041555955.1 Nevskiaceae bacterium | reverse complement strand
GATGCCATCGCCGGAAGCGCCGTTGGGATTGCTGGAGTAGAGATAGACCTGATTGGCGCCGCCAGTGGCCAGAACCACGGCGCGCGCGGTGACGGCGCGCACGCCGCCGGCATCAATGTCGAGCAGATAGGCACCGACAACGCGTTGCAGGCCGGGGTCGACGATCAGCTCGACGGCGAGCGTGTTCTCCAGGACCTGAATATTCGGGTGTGTGGTGGCCAGGCTGGATAGCGTGGTCTCGACGGCGCGGCCGGTGGCATCGGCTGCGTGGACCACACGACGGTGACTGTGGCCGCCCTCGCGGGTCAGATGCAGTTCGCGCTGATCGTCTTCGTCACGAGTGAATTCAACGCCCTGGTTGATCAACCAGCGCACACTGCTGGCCCCGCGCTCAACTGTAAAGCGCACGGCGGTCTCGTCGCACAGCCCGGCGCCGGCGATCAAGGTGTCGTGGACGTGGTTTTCGACCGAATCGTCGGCGTCCAGCACCGCAGAAATACCGCCCTGCGCCCACAGCGTGCTGCCGCTGCTTAAGGGACCTTTGGAGACGACGGTGACGGCGATACCGGCCTGCGCCAGGCGCAGCGCGCAGGACAAGCCGCCGGCGCCACTGCCGATGACCAATACGTCGGTTCGCTTCATGCGGAAGATCTGATGTCGAGGAGTTGACTGCAATCGCTGCCGCAATTTGCGGACGCGCTTGAGGACAGATACTGCCAGATTGGTAGAATCAGCGGATTATGCGGTCGTCTCGCAGTTTTTGGAGCGATGCTTTGGCGCCTCGCTACGGTCCCGGCCGGACCGCTGCGATGTCGGCGATCGCATACGACACACGATCCGCTGACCCCCTTACGCGGCCTACAGAGTTGGCGTTCACACAACGACGCGCGCATGTCCGAACCGAATATCGACGAACAACTGGTGTCCCGGGCGCAGTCCGGCGACCAGCGCGCGTTCGAGCTGCTGGTGCGCAAGTACCAGCACAAGATCGTCCAGCTGGTGGGGCGTCTGGTCGGTGACGCCGACGCGCCCGATGTGGCCCAGGAGACGTTTATTCGTGCCTGGCGCGCGCTGCCCGGGTTTCGCGGCCAGTCTGCCTTCTACACCTGGCTTTACCGGATTGGCATCAATACCGCCAAGAACTACATCGTTTCACGCAATCGCCGGCCTGCTGATCAGGACATCGACATCGCCGACGCTGAACTTTACGGACACACCGAGCATCTAAGCGACGTGGATACGCCCGAGGCTGAGTTGCTGACGGATGAAATCAGACAGCGTGTGACCGAGACAATTTCAGCTCTGCCTGACGATTTGCGTACAGCGATCACGCTGCGCGAACTGGAGGGTTTGTCCTACGAAGAGATCGCCAGCGCGATGGACTGTCCGATCGGCACGGTGCGGTCCCGTATTTTTCGGGCGCGCGAGGCGATCGACATCGCGTTGAAGCCGTTGCTGGAGTGACCCTGCGACGGCAGGATTGGCGGCAATTTCTGGAAATGGCGGAACTTTTTCGCGTTTCCGTGGTAATGCGTTTAGGTATTGGATCGAGGTGGCCCCATGGCTAAAGACACACTGTCCGCGATTTTCGATGGCGAGTGCAGTTCGGCGGAGCTGGACCGGTTTCTCGACGAATTCGAGCAGTCGCCAGAGCTGAAGCAGGCCTGGAGCCGGCTGTGTCTGTCGCGTGACGCGGTGGAAGGTGTTCGCATGGGGCGCGATCAGCGCTGCATTTGCAGTGACGTGATGCGCGGCATCGAAGCCGAGCCAGCCTCGTTCGGGGCCAAGGTGGTGCCGATCGTGCGCCGCCGTCTCGGCGGTTACTGGAAGCCCGCAATCGGCCTCGCGGCAGCGGCGTCGTTTGGCGCAATTGCCGTTTCGCTGAATTTTTCCGGGCACGACAGCATGGGCGGCGGCGCTGCGCCGGGGATGGTCCCGCAGGCCGGCAGCTCGCCGGTGTCGATGCCGATCCTCAGCCGCCCGGCGCGCAATCTGGTGACAGCATCGGCCACGTCGGAAGACTTGCAGCAGATGGAGCAGGAAGACGATCTGCGCGCTTATCTGATCGAACACAGCAGCGCGATAGCGGACAGAGGCATGGGTGGGGCGCTGTCCTATGCGCGGTTTGCGGCACATACGGGTGACTCGATGCTGCAGCCGGCAACGCTGGAGACCCAGCCTTGATCGAAGGCCTGGCAGGCGGGGTCCGTGTCGTCCGGAGTCTCGCGATCGGCTTGCTGCTGAGCGCCTCCGGTTCAGCGGTTGCCGCAGCGGCAGATCCGGCCGAGCTGCTGGTGCAGATCAGCGACGCTTCGCGCAAGGCCAATTATCAGGGCGTCATTTTTTATCAAACGCGTGATCGCCAGGAGACTCTGCGGGTCACGCATGCCCACGGGGAACACGGTGCAGTTGAGCGGGTGTCAACGCTCGATGGCGCGCCGATGGAAATCATCAAGCAGGGCGGCAAGGTGATCTGCCTGTTGCCGAAGGATCGCAAGGTCACTCTGGAACAGCCGACGCCACAAGCGCTGTTTCCGTCGCTGACCCCGGAACGTGTGGCGCAGATGGCCGCGGTCTACAAGTTCGAGTCGATGGCTCCGGACCGTGTGGCCGGTCGCAAATGCCAGGGTCTGATGATCACGCCGCGTGACCAGTTCCGTTACGGATATCAGATCTGGGCTGACGAAGAAACGCAGGTGCCGCTCAAGGTCAATCTGTTGGCGCCCAATGGCGCAGTTCTGGAACAGATGTTCTTCACCCAGGTCGAGTTTCCGGATGTCATTCCTGAGAGCGCATTCCATGTGGATGTCGATCCGGAGAAGTACCGCCAGATTACCCGTCTGGAGCGTCCGCCCGAACCGGCCCCGGTACCGGCAGAGGCGGCAGTCGAGGCGCGCCTGCACAATTTGCCCCCGGGCTACCGGATCACGATGCGCGAGGTGCGTCCCACCGCTGATGGCAAGGGCTGGGTCGAGCATCTGGTGCTGAGTGACGGTTTGTCAGCGATTTCGGTATTCCGTGCACGCCGGCAGCATCCGTCGTTCGAGGGTCAGTCTCAAATCGGCGCGGTGCATGTTTTTGGCCGCACGGTTGGCCGTGTGCATATCACCGTGGTGGGAGAAGCCCCGTCAGAAACGGTGCAGATGATCGGTCAGAACGTCGGTGACGGCGACAGTGATGACGACGACGACACTGCGTCAAAGCCCGCCGCAGCCCCGGCGGACGCATCGTCGCCGACCCGCGAAGGCGCGACGCCATGAGGCGCCAGGGGACGAGGGGCGCATGATTGAGGAGCGCGCAATCGTCTCGCGGATTGAACGGGATAACGGCGAGGATCAGGTCTGGGTGCGAGCATTCGGGGCGGAATCCTGCCCGAAGTGTGCTGAGGGTCGTGGCTGTGGCGGTGGCGCATTGGCAAAGCTGGTGGGTCGTCGTCGGCCGGAAGTACAGGTTGGCGGGGCGTTGCCGCAACTTCGCGTCGGAGAGACGGTGGTTGTGGGCATAGACGACGGCGCCATCATGCGCGCGTCGTTGTGGGTCTATCTGGTGCCGCTACTCGGGATGTTCGGATTTGGCGCGTTTGCGCAGCAGATCCTGCATGCGCATGACGTCCTGGTGGCAGGGTTTGGCTTGGCCGGACTGGTTGCGGGATTCCTGCTGACTTCCGTTGCCTCACAGCGGGCCGGGGTGTCGGGAAACTACCGGCCCGCCCTTCTGCGACGTGAGGCCGGGGCCGAGCGCGTGTGCGCACGCCTGCCTGAGTTCTAATCCGGTTGCAGTCGGATTTTGCTCGGCCGGCTCGTTTTTTTGAGCACACTTTCAGAGATTTGGACGGGCGCCGGTTTGATATTCCTGCGCGAATACTTTGAAATTCGTGCATTCATTCCCTGTCTGCCCTGGTTCGAGCCCCATGCCCCCTGTGTCCCGCATCGTGCGCAGCGTACTGTTGGTCTGCGCGCTGGCGATCTTTGCGGGTTGCCGTCAGGCCCCGCCACCCGCTGTCGGAGGCTACCCCGATTTTGCCGATCTGGTCGAGCGCGTTTCGCCGGCGGTGGTCAATATCAGCACGCAGCCGGCAGAACCCGCAGTAGAAGACGAGGCGCCGACACCGCCGGAGACTCTGGATCCTGAGGCCTTGCAGGAGGCTCCGGAGTGGTTCCGACGTTTCTTCGACCAGCAGCAGGATGGCGCCGACGAAAGGGCCTACCCACCTGAGCAACAGTCGCTGGGTTCGGGCTTCGTCCTGTGGGATGACGGCTATATCCTGACCAACTTTCACGTGGTCCGCGGCGCCCGGGAAGTGGTCGTGCGTTTGCTTGATCGCCGCCAGTTCACGGCGCAGATTGTTGGCAGCGACGAAGCCAGCGATCTGGCCTTGCTGAAAATCGACGCCACGGATCTTCCGGTGGCGGCGCTTGGCAATTCCGAGCGCCTGCGCCCGGGACAATGGGTGCTGGCGATCGGCTCGCCGTTTGGCTTCGATTACTCGGTCACGGCCGGGATTGTTTCGGCAAAGGGCCGCGCGCTCGAGACCGAACAGTACGTGCCGTTTATTCAGACCGACGTGGCCATCAATCCGGGTAACTCGGGCGGACCCTTGTTCAACCTCGCGGGCGAAGTGGTTGGCGTCAATTCGCAAATCTATTCGCAATCCGGCGGCTATCAGGGCGTGTCGTTCTCGATTCCGATCGATGTTGCCGCCAAGGTGGCACGACAGCTGCGGGACACCGGCGTGGTTACGCGCGGCTGGCTTGGCGTGGTGGTGCAGGAAGTCGACCGCGATCTGGCCATGCAGCTTGGCCTGGACAAGCCCGAAGGTGCGCTGGTGGCGCGGGTGCTGCCGGACAGCCCGGCTTCGCGTGCCGGGATCAAGGAAGGTGACGTGATCCTTGAATACGACGGTGCGGCCCTGCCCAGTTCATCGACCCTGCCGCATCGTGTCGGGATTACCGATCCGGGCCAGACCGCCGAAATCAAGGTCATGCGCGGGGGCAAAGCGCTGAAGCTGACGATCGAAGTGGGCACCTTGCGTCCGGAAGTGGCCGCTGCGGAACCGCAACCCGTACCGACGACGGCACCTGCCGCCAGCTCCGGCAACGTGCTGGGGATGAGCGTGCGTCCGCTGAGCGCCGACGAGCGCCGCGAGGCGCAAGTGCTCGCCGGCGGCATGCTGGTCACGGAAGTGATTGACGGCGCCGCGGCGCGGGCCGGCATCCGGGCCGGCGACATCCTGCTGCAGTTGTCTGGGCAGGAGGTGGACAGTCGCGCGCGCTTCGACGAAGTGGTCGATCGCCTGATCCCTGGCCAGACCATTCCGGTGCTGGTCCAGCGCGGCCGTGCTCCGCGCTTCATGACCCTGGATGTGCCCAATGCCGCGGCAGTGCCGGAATCGTCGCAGGACCGAGTGCCGTGAGCCTGCGTCTGCTGTTGCTGGGACGTCCCGAGTGTCACTTGTGCGAGGACTTCGCCGACGCCCTGCAGCTATATCTGGCCGGTCGCGCGTTTGAGCTGGAACACGCCGATGTCGACGCCACCGGGGAATGGCGAATGCGCTATGGCCAGCGTATTCCGGTATTGCTCGATGCACAGGGGCGGGTTCTGGCCGAGGGCCGATTCGATGCCGAGCAGTTCGAGCGCAGTCTGGCCGCTTAATCGCTATACTGCCGCGCTATTTTTCGGCCGCCCGGCGCGCCGCGGTAGCTGATCTTGCCGCCCTTGGCTGGCTACGCGGAACTCCATGAAACAGGACAACATTCGCAATTTCTGCATCATCGCGCATATCGATCACGGCAAGTCTACCTTGGCCGATCGATTCATCCAGCTGACCGGCGGATTGCAGCAGCGCGAGATGACCCAGCAGGTGCTCGATAACAATCCGATCGAGCGCGAGCGCGGCATCACGATCAAGGCGCAGGCGGTGCAGCTGCACTATCGGGCGCGCGACGGCGAGCTGTATCAGTTCAACCTGATCGACACGCCGGGGCATGTCGACTTCTCGTATGAGGTGTCGCGCTCGCTGGCCGCCTGTGAGGGCGCGCTGCTGGTGGTGGACGCCTCGCAGGGTGTCGAGGCGCAGTCGGTGGCCAACTGCTACACCGCGATCGAGCAGAATCTCGAGGTGGTGCCGGTGCTGAACAAGATCGACCTTCAGAACGCCGAGGTCGAACGCGTTTGCGACGAGATCGAGCAGATCATCGGGATTCCGGCGACGGATGCGCTGCGCATTTCGGCCAAGACGGGATTGAATGTCGAGGAAGTCCTCGAAGCCGTGGTCACGCGTTTGCCGCCGCCCAAGGGTAATCCGGATGAGCGACTGCAGGCGCTGATCGTCGATTCCTGGTTCGACAACTATCTGGGCGTGGTTTCGCTGGTCCGCATCGTCAATGGCTCGCTGCAGAAGGGCCAGAAGGTACGCGTGATGTCGACCGGACGTGACCATGAGGTCACGATGCTTGGCGTCAATTCGCCGAAGCTGACGTTCAAGGACCGGCTCGAATGCGGCGAAGTCGGCATTGTCGTGGCCGGCATCAAGGAGATTTTCGGGGCGCCGGTCGGCGATACGCTGACGCTGGCGGCCAAGCCCTGTGAGACGCAGTTGCCCGGCTTCCGTCAGGTTCAGCCGCGAGTCTATGCCGGGATGTTCCCGGTCGATGCCGACGATTTCGAAGATTTTCGCGAATCGCTGCAGAAGCTGCGCTTGAACGATTCGGCGCTTCAGTTCGAGCCGGAGAATTCAACCGCGCTGGGGTTTGGCTTCCGCATCGGCTTCCTCGGCATGCTGCACATGGACATCGTGCAGGAGCGTCTGGAGCGCGAGTACAACCTCAATCTGATCACCACCGCGCCGTCGGTGATTTACGAGGTGCTGAAAACCGACGGCAGCGTGATCAAGGTCGACAATCCGGCTGAGCTCCCCGAGCTGGGGTCGGTCAGCGAGATTCGGGAACCGATCATCGATGCGCGCATCCTGATGCCGCCGGACTACGTCGGTTCGGTGATGCAGCTGTGCATGGAGAAGCGCGGGGTGCAGAAGAACCTGCGCTACCTCGGCTCGCAGGTGCAGATGGAAGTCGAGATGCCGATGGCCGAGGTCGTTCTGGATTTCTTCGATCGCCTGAAGAGTGTCTCGCGTGGCTACGCATCGTTCGAATATGAGTTTGTGCGCTTCCAGGCGGCGGATCTGGTGCGGCTTGATGTGCTGGTCAACGGCGACAAGGTCGACGCACTGGCCAGCATCGTCCATCGCGAAGCTTCGTATCCGCGGGGTCGCGATCTGTGCGAGCGCATGAAGGAAGTGATTCATCGGCAGATGTTCGATATCGCGATCCAGGCGGCCATCGGCTCCAAGGTCATCGCCCGCAGCACCGTCAAGGCGCTGCGCAAGGATGTCATCGCCAAGTGCTATGGTGGTGACGTCAGCCGCAAGCGCAAGCTGCTGGAAAAGCAGAAAGAGGGCAAGAAGCGCATGAAATCGGTGGGCAACGTCGAGATACCGCAGGAAGCCTTCCTGGCGGTCCTGGGCGTGGACCGCAAGAAGTGATTCCAGGAGCGGAGAAACCTGGAATATCGACGGGACGGTCGCCGGATAGCGTGGCCACCGCCAGCCTGCGCAAGCAGGCCACAGCGTGAGAGCTTTTCCACATGGCTGAGTTTCACTTTGATTTTGCTGTCATTTTGAGCCTGCTGACGGCGGTCACGGGTGTCTTCTGGGCGCTCGACAAGTGGGTCTTCGCGCCGCGGCGTCAAGTGGTCGGGGCAGGTGACAAACCCAACGCCTTCGTCGATTTCTGCCGGTCGTTTTTTCCGGTGATTTTCGTCGTGCTGATGTTGCGATCGTTCCTGGCCGAGCCGTTTCGCATCCCCTCCGGATCGATGATCCCGACTCTGCTGGTCGGCGACTTCATATTGGTCAACAAATTCACTTTCGGTCTGCGTGATCCGGTGTTTCATCACAAGTTCGTCGACTTCGGCGAACCGGAGCGTGGCGATGTTGTGGTGTTCCGCTGGCCGGTGGACCCGAGCAATGATTTCATCAAGCGCATTGTCGGCATCCCTGGTGACAAGATCACCTATATCGACAAACAGCTGTATGTGAATGGCGAGCGCGCCTCAGTGCAGCCGGGCGGTGTCTATTCCAACCCCGGCACCTATCCGCCGGGCGTGGTGTATCGCATGAGCGAGGATCTTGCCGGAGTTGAGCACAACATCCTGATCAATCCCGGGCGCCCGGCGCAGGATTTCGAGTTCATCGTGCCACCCGGCGAATATTTCGCCATGGGCGACAACCGGGATGGCTCCGATGACAGCCGTCGTTGGGGTACGGTGCCGGAGCGCAACCTGGTGGGCAAAGCGTTTCTGATCTGGATGTCATGGGACGCTGCACGGACACGCGTCGATTTCTCCCGGATCGGGACTCTGATCAAATAGAGCTGCGCCCTGTGACGGGCGATCGAAGGAGGCCAGTATGCGTATGCGGAATCGTCAACGGGGTCTGGGCTGGTTCGGCCTGCTGTTCGTGCTCGGCGTGATCGCGTTTTTTGCGATCGTGGTGGTCAAGTGCCTGCCGATCTACCTGAACCAGATGAAGATCGCCAGTTCGATCAACAAGGTCGCTGCGGATCCGGAAAACGGCAAGGCCGAAGTGGTTGTGCTGCGCAAGGCATTGCAGCGATTCTGGGATATCGAGGACATCGATTATCTGGCGCCGACTGAAGTCAAAGTCCGGCGCACGGAGGGTGGGCGCTTCCTGAGTTACGAGTACGAAGCTCGCGAGCACCTGTTCTACAACATCTCGCTGGTGATCGAGTTCGCCGACGATGTGCCTTTGAGTAACGTCGGGTCTTGAGCGAGCTGCTGAACAGACTGCAGCAGCGACTGGACTATCAGTTTGCCGCGCCCGAGTTGCTGCAGCAGGCGCTGACCCATCGCAGTTTCTCCGGACACAACAACGAGCGGCTGGAGTTCCTGGGCGACGGCCTGCTGAACTTCGTCATTGGCGACGCGCTGTACACGCTCAAGCCGCGGGACGAGGAGGGCGCACTGTCGCGGTTGCGAGCAAGCCTGGTGCGCGAGGAAACGCTGGCGAAGCTGGCCCGAGAGCTCGAACTGGGTGAATTCCTGCAGCTGGGCGAGAGCGAGTTGAAGTCGGGCGGCTTCCGCCGTGATTCGATTCTTGCCGACGCGTTCGAAGCCATTCTCGGCGCGATCTTTCTCGACGGGGGGTTTGACAAGGCGCGCGCAGCGGCCTTGCGCTTGTACACGGCGCTTCTGGATACGTTGCCCGACCCCGAACGTCTGAAGGATGCCAAGACGCGGTTGCAGGAATGGCTGCAGGCGCGCGCGCGGCCGTTGCCGGCGTACGCGGTGCTGTCCGAAGAAGGGCCGCCACATGCGCGGCGGTTTCATGTGCGCTGCGCATTGACGGACGCCGAACTCGGGTCCGAGGCGCGTGGCGGTAGCCGGCGGATTGCCGAACAACGTGCGGCTGAAATGCTGCTGAAGCAGTTGGAACAGATCGGACCAGGGCCAGACCATGCATAGCGGGATCGTGACCATCGCCGGACGGCCAAATGTCGGCAAGTCGTCGCTGCTCAATGCGCTGGTCGGGCGCAAGGTCAGCATCGTTTCTCACAAGCCGCAGACAACCCGGCACCGGATTCAGGGTGTCCTGCACCGCGAGCACGGTCAGGTGGTGTTTGTCGATACGCCGGGTCTGCACAGTCTGCAGAAGCGGGCCTTGAATCGCGCGATGAACGAGTCGGCGGCCGGAGCGTTGCACGATGTCGATCTGGTGCTGTTCGTGGTCGAGTGTGGTCACTTCACGGCTGAGGACGAGGCGGTGTTGCAACGGCTGCAGCGGTGCAGCGCGCCGGTCGGGCTGGTAGTCAACAAGGTTGACCGCATCGCCGAAAAAGAAAAGCTGCTGCCCGAGCTGCAGCGTTTGGGCGCGATGCGTGATTTCGCCTTCGTGATTCCGGTGTCGGCGACCAAGTCCGACAATCTGCGCAGTCTGGAAGCCGAGATATTCAAGCACATTCCGGAAGGCCCGCCGTTCTATCCGGAGGGACAGGTTGTTGCGCATGACGATGCCTTCACCGTTGCTGAAACCGTGCGTGAAAAGTTGACGCGCAATCTGCATCAGGAATTGCCGTACTCGCTGACGGTTGAAGTCGAACACTACGAACGTGACGGCAATCTCGATAGCATCAGTGCGGTGATCTGGGTCGAGCGTGCCAGTCAGAAGAAGATCGTCATCGGCGAGAACGGCGAGACGCTGAAGAAGATTGGTACCGCCGCGCGCCGCGATCTTGAACGCGAGTTCGGACGCAAGGTATTCCTCAAGCTGTGGTGCAACGTGCGCGAGAACTGGAGCGACGATCTCAAGGCGCTGCGTCGCTTCGGCCTGAGCGGTCGCGACTGAGGCTGCAGCTGCCATGAGTGGCCGTGTGCAGTTGCAGCCGGCATACCTGCTGTCCACGCGCCCTTACGGCGATACCAGTCTGCTGATCGAAGCCTTTACCGCGAACCATGGGCGTGTCGGTCTGGTTGCCCGTGGCGCGCGCGCACCGCGGGCCAAGCTGCGGGGTCAGCTGCAGGCATTTACCCCGCTGCTGCTGTCGTGGCGGCTGGCTGGCGAGGTCGGGACGGTGACCGGCGCCGAGAGTTGCGCGCCGCCGGTGGCATTGCGGGGGGAGCGCGTGTTCTTTGGCTGGTACCTGAACGAGCTGGTCTTGCGCCTGCTGCAGCGCCACGACGCGCATCCGGCGCTGTATGCCAGCTATGCGGAATTGCTGCCCCAGCTTGCGCTGAGCGATGCTCAGGCTCATGCGGCGCTGCGCGTATTCGAAAAGCGCCTGCTGGCGGATATTGGCTACGGCTTGATGCTGGGCGCCGAACTGCGGCCTGAGTGTCGCTATCGCTATGACTGGGATTCCGGCCCGATTGTCGTGAATGACCGTGACGCCCCGGCCTATGCCGGGGCCCATCTGATTGCACTGCGGGACGAGCGTCTGGAGGACGAAGCGGTGCGCCGGGATGCGCGTTCTCTGTTGCAGGCAGCGTTGAATCATCAGCTTGGCGGCCGTGAGCTGCGCACTCCGCGTCTGCTGCGCGAGCTGCGCGCCGGCAGGCCAGCGTCGCCAGGTGATGCGTCGGCAACGTGATTCGTCGCGTGGCTTGGGCTATTGTTCAGCGCCAGTCCACCCCGGTTCAAACAGATGTCGCGCCTCCGCCTCGGTATCAACGTCGATCATGTCGCCACCTTGCGGCAGGCGCGCGGTACGGTTTATCCGGATCCGGTCGAAGCCGCGTTGCTGTGTGCTGGCGCCGGCGCCGATAGCATCACGATCCATTTGCGCGAAGATCGGCGGCATGTCCAGCCTGACGATGTCCGGCGGCTGCAGAAGCGCTCGCCGGTTCCGGTCAATCTGGAACTGGCGGTGACCGATGAAATGGTCGCATTTGCCTGTCGCGTAAAGCCTCGCTACGCCTGTCTGGTGCCTGAAAAGCGTGAGGAGCTGACGACCGAAGGTGGCTTGGATGTCGCTGCGTTGCAGGCGCCGGTGGCCGCCGCCTGTCGCCGGCTGCAGAAAGCCGGGATCGAGGTGGCACTGTTCATCGATCCGTCGCCGGCCCAGCTCAAGGCCGCGCGTGCGGTGGGTGTGCCACATCTGGAAATTCACACCGGGCGCTATGCTGATACGGGCGGTCGCCAGCGTGATGCCGAGCTGAAGCGGATCGCCGCGTTCGCTGCCGCGGCGGCCGAGGCGGGTTTCGAGGTGCATGCCGGCCACGGGCTCACGTGCGACAATGTCGGGCCCATCGCAGAGATTCCGCAGATCGTCGAGCTCAATATCGGACATAGCATCATCGCGCGTGCGGTGTTTGTTGGGTTACCGGCCGCGGTGGCCGAGATGCGGCAGGCGATGACTGCCGCGCGCGCCGCGTGAAGCGCCGAACGCCGGCGGCGCCTGCCGCCACGGCCGGCGTTGCCGGCCAGTTGCATGGCGTCGGCGTCGATATTCTGCGCATCGAACGGATGGAGCGCCTGCTGGAGCGCCATGGCCGGCGCGTACTGGTGAAGCTGCTCTGCGCGTCCGAGCTGCGAGAGGTCCGCGCGCGAACCAATACCGCTCGAGCGCTCGCGATGTGCTTTGCGGCCAAGGAAGCGTTCGTCAAGGCGCTGGGCACGGGATTTTCCGGTGTCGGCTACCGCGATGCCGGCGTCGTCCGCGAGCACAGCGGGCGTCCCAGGCTGATTTTCAGCCGCAGCATGCAGGCACGCTTGCGACGTGAGGGCATCGGTGCGGCGCACCTGTCTCTGAGCGACGACGGTGGCATGGTCTGCGCCTATGTCGTGCTGGAGCGCGCGCCAGCTCGACGCGCTTAAGGCCTTTGAATCGCGGCCAGGGTGTCGTCGACAGCACGCCGCACGTTGTCCAGCTCGCGCCGACTCTGCAGTCCCGGCTGCAGGCCGGTGGTACGCAGCAGCCACTGCTCCAGCGCCGAGGTCGTCTGGCGCAGGCTGGCCAGATGGTAAAACGCCGCGGTGCCGCGCAAGGTGTGGGCGGCGTCGCGCGCCGCTTCGAGATTGCGCTCGCCAAAGGCGCGTTCCAGATCGAGGAACTGCTGTGGCAACTCTTCGCGCAGCAGCTGCAGCAGTTCGGGATCGGTGGTCAGCTGGGCGGCGACCGGTTTGGGGCCGGCCAAACCGGGCTCCAGAGTGCGCAACAGTTCGCGCTCGTCAAACGGCTTGATCAGGATGCTGTCGGCGCCGGCCTGGGTGAACGCGCTGCGCTCTTCTGGTTCCAGGTGCGCGCTGACGGCGAGGATGCGGCAGCGCGAAGCACCGGTTTCAGCTTTGCGGATCGCGCGGGCGCATTCGATGCCGCTCATCTTCGGCATATGCGCATCCAGCAACACGATCGATGGTCGCGTTTGCAGCCATGACCGCAGCGCTGCGTCGCCGTCGGCGGCCTCGATGACTTCCAGCCCGAGACCGCGGCACAGCGTGCTCAGGTAGCGGCGGTTGATGATGTTGTTGTCGGCGACCAGAGCGCTGCGCCCCTGTAGCGGCATCACCAGTGGGGCGCCACGGTCCAGGGTCAGGCGCAGGATTTCATCATGCAGGCGTCGGCGGCCGACTGATTTGGGATGGCATGCGGCCGCTCCGGCATCGCGCAGCGTTTCGTGCAGTGGCAAGGCCGACGACGCGACCAGCGCCAGCAGCGGAGGGCGATGTTCGGCGCAGGCGGCCAGCAGACGACGAACGTCGGCATCCTTGTCCGCATCATTCGGCATCAGCCCGAGGATGATCAGGTCGGGGCGCGACTCTTCAGAGATCTGTTGCAGTGAGTCTGCCACGCTCTTGGCCGCGCTGAAACTGCGCACCTGCATGCCCCAGAACTCGAGCCAGTGCACCAGGGCTAGTCGCGCGGTGGCATGGGGTTCGAACAGCCACACCAGCCGATCACGCAGACGCGGGTCGTGGGTGGCGGCCGATTCGGCTTCGGCGACCAGCCGAAACGGCAGCAGCACGCTGAACGTCGAGCCCTTGCCCGGTATGCTCTCGAGGGCGGTCTCTCCGCCCATCAGCTCGGCCAGCTTGCGCGTGATCGACAGGCCGAGGCCGGTGCCGCCGCTGGATTTTCCGACCTGGCGATAAGGCTGGAACAGCCGCGCCTGCTGGTCCGGTGAAATGCCGACCCCGGTGTCGGACACCGAGAATCGCAGCCATACCCGGCCGCCGTCCTCGCGCTCCCGCATCACACGCAAAACCACTTCGCCGGCTTCGGTGAACTTGATCGCGTTCGACAGCAGATTGGTCAGAATCTGGCGCAGTCGCTGCGGGTCGCCGCGCAGCTGACGCGGGACATCGTGATAGACGATGCGCACCAGCTCCAGCGATTTGTCGTAGGCCAGCGGTGCCAGCAGCGCGCAGGTGTCTTCGGTCGAATCCAGAACATCGAAGGTTTCTGCGTTCAGACGCAGGCGCCCAGCCTCGATCCGGCTCCAGTCGAGCAGATCGTTGATCATCGTCAGCAGGGCCTGGCCCGATTTCTCCAGTGTATCGAGCTGCTGCGACTGCTCATCATTCAGACCAGAACGGCGCAACAGGTCGGCATAGCCGAGAATGCCGGTCAGCGGCGTGCGCAGCTCGTGCGACAGGCTCGAAAGCAGTTCGCTCTGCGCGCGCGCTTCATCCTGGGCCTGGGCGGCGGCGCCGCGCAGCTTCTGGTTCATCTCCGCCAGGCGATCGCGTTCCTGCCGCAGGTGGAGTGTCTGCTCGGTGACCTGATCGTCGAGACGGTTGCGCAGGCTTGCCAACTGCTGGGTAATTCGATTGGTTGCGCGCGCCAGTTCCGCCGCATTGCCCGGAAGATCTTCTGGCAGGCGACCGTCGGTGCGCAGTTGCGCGAGCGCGTGCAGACCGCGAGAGATAATGCCGAGCGCGCGTCGCTGCCCGAATGCCGCGCTGCCAATCAGCGCGATTGCTACCAGCAGCAAGCCGAGCAACGTCACCTGCTGTTGATCCGGATTCAGCTTCGCCGGAGGGAACATCACCAGGATTCCGACGCCAACCAGGACACCTGCGGCAAGCAGAAGTCGCCGCGTGCCAGGCGGCCAGCGGTTCGGGTACTCGGTGGTCTCGGCTTGTTTCACCCGTTTCAGGTCCGTGCCAGCTAAAATCCGTCCGATGAGCTATCCCACACTCGCCGACTTTATCGGCAATACGCCCCTGGCCCAACTGCGTCGATTGCCCGGTATCGGCAACAACACGCTACTCGTGAAACTTGAAGGCAACAACCCCGCCGGTTCGGTCAAGGACCGCCCCGCGTATTCGATGATCCGTCGCGCCGAAGAGCGTGGGGAGATCAAGCCGGGCGACGTGCTGATCGAGGCGACCAGCGGCAATACCGGGATCGCGCTGGCGATGGCTGCGGCGGTCAAGGGCTACAAGCTGACCTTAATCATGCCAGAACACATGTCAGCGGAACGTCGTGCGGTGATGAAGGCGTTTGGCGCCGAGATCCGGTTGGTGACGCAGAAGCAGGGCATGGAAGGTGCGCGCGATCTGGCCTTGCAGATGCAGGTCGACGGCAAGGGCCGGGTGCTCGACCAGTTCGGCAATCCGGACAATCCGCGAGCGCACTACGAGGGCACCGCCCCCGAAATCTGGAAGGCGACCCAGGGCAAGATCACGCATTTTGTTTCAGCAATGGGGACGACCGGCACGATCATGGGGTGTGCGCGCTATTTCAAGGAGCAGAATCCCGAGGTGCAGATCGTCGGCGTACAACCCGACGGCGAATCGTCGATTCCCGGCATCCGCAAGTGGCCTGAGGCCTATCTGCCGAAGATCTTCGAGGCAGAGCGCGTCGACCGCGTGATCGAGGTCAGCGCCGCCAACGCCGAAGACACGATGCGCGCCGCGGGGCAGCTCGAAGGGTTGTTCTGTGGCCCATCGTCCGGTGGCGCGCTGTGGGCCGCGCTGGAAATCTGCAAGCAGGTGGAGAACGCGACCGTGGTCAGCATCGTCTGCGACCGTGGCGATCGCTATATCTCCACCGGCGTGTTTCCGTCCTAGGTCGCGGAATCTGCAATGCGCGATCCGATTCTGGTTTTCGACATCGAGACGATTCCTGATCTCGACGGCGGCCGCCGCATTCACGACCTTGAGGCGATGGACGACGCCGAGGTGTGGGCGGCGATGAAGACCCTGAGGCAGGCGCACAAGGGCAATGATTTCATGCCGGCACATCTGCAGCGCGTGGTCGCGATTTCGGTTGCGCTGCGGCACGGCGACAGCTTCCGAGTCTGGTCGATCGGCGACGAGGACGCCGAGGAAGGCGAGTTGATCCAGCGATTTTTCGACGGGGTCGAGAAGTATCGCCCGGTCCTGGTGTCATGGAACGGTGGCGGCTTCGATCTGCCGGTGCTGCATTACCGCGGCCTGATCCACGGCTGCGTTGCACCCAAGTACTGGGACAGCGGGCAGCTGGATCGTGAAACCAAGTGGGACAACTACATCAGCCGCTACCAGTTCCGGCATACCGATCTGATGGACGTATTGGCGATGTACAGCGGACGACAGAACGCGCCGTTGACGGAAATCGCTCAGTTGCTGGGCTTCCCGGGCAAGCTGGGCATGGACGGATCAAAGGTGTTCGATGCCTATCGTGAAGGCCGACTGCGTGATATTCGCGACTACTGCGAGACCGATGTGCTGAACACTTATCTGGTCTACCTGCGTTTCGAGCTGATGCGCGGACATCTGACGCACGAGGCGCATACCCAGGAGGAGGCCCGAGTGCGTCAGATGTTGGAGTCCAGTGATGCACCGCACTGGGTCGAATTTCTAGAAGGCTGGGTTGTCTGACAATGCGCCGACGCAAGCCGTTACCGGCCGGAGAATTTCCGGCCGAAATTGTTGACCTCGACCACTTGGGGCGCGGCGTCGCCCGCATCGATGGCAAGGCCACCTTCATTGCCGACGCGCTGCCGGATGAGCGTGTGCGATTCCGTTACGTGCAGGTCGCCAAAGATGCCGACGAAGGACAGTGTGTCGAAGTCGAGATTGCCAGCCCGCATCGGGTGGAGCCGCGCTGCGCGCATTTCGGTCTGTGCGGCGGCTGCTCGATGCAGCATCTGGATCCGGCGCAGCAGATTGCATTCAAGCAGAAGCAGATGCTCGATCAGCTGGCGCGCATCGGCAAGGTAAGGCCTGCCGAAATTGCCGCGCCCGTAGTCGGTGTCGGTGCCGATGCGGTCTGGGGCTATCGCCGCCGGGCCCGACTTGGCGTCAAGCTGGTGCCGAAGAAAGGCGGCGTACTGGTCGGTTTTCGCGAACGCAGCAGCCATTTCCTGGCGGCACTCGACAGCTGCGTCGTGCTGGATCCGCGGGTCGGTCAGAAGCTGCGGGTACTCGGCGCAATGATTGAAGAGCTCTCGATTGCGCGCCGCATTCCGCAGATCGAAATTGCCTGCGCCAATACTGTTGCGCTGGTGTTCCGCGTGCTGGACCCGCCGACCGAGGCGGATTGCGCCCGCTTGCTGGCGTTTGGCGAAGAACAGGGTTTTTCGATCTATCTGCAGACGGGTGGTCCGAACACGATCCGGCCGTTGTCCGGGGATGCGCCGGCACTGTGCTATTCGCCGGATGGCTCCGAGTTGTCGCTGCAGTTCGAACCGACCGACTTCATCCAGGTCAACGGTGCGATCAGCCAGCAGACCGTCAATCAGGCGCTGGACTGGCTGGCGTTGCAGCCTGGCGAGCGCGTGCTCGAACTGTTCTGCGGCCTGGGCAATTTCTCATTGCCGCTGGCGCGGCGCGGCGCGCGCGTGATCGCGGTCGAGGGTGAGGACGGCCTGGTGCGGCGTGGCCGTGCCAATGCCGAGCGCAACGGCCTGGATATCCGCTTCGAAAAAGCCGACCTGTTCACCACCGGAGCCGACGTCGATTGGCTGCGCGATGACTTCGACAAGGTGTTGCTCGACCCGCCGCGCGCCGGCGCGCGCGAGATTCTGCCGATCGTCGCGG
>JBFFJL010000026.1:0-17545 GCA_041555955.1 Nevskiaceae bacterium | reverse complement strand
GGCGCCGCTGCTGCGCGCGGGTCGTGAGGTCACCTTGCGCGTCCTCGGACCGTACAGCTCCGGCGCCGCACACGCCTATGGCATTGGCGCATCGGCGTGGCGCCTGCCGGCACCCGGCACCACCGCACTGATCGCGCAGTCGCGTTCGATTGCTGGCGCCGCACTCGACTGGGCTGCGGGACACGCGCTTGGATTCTCCTGGCTCGCGGTCACCGGCGGCGAGGCCGACGTCGATGTCGGCGATCTGCTCGACTACGCGGCGCTGGACCCGCGCACCCACGCGGTGGTGCTGCAGTTGTCACGCATCGTCAGCTCACGCAAGTTCATGTCGGCGGCTCGCGCTTGTGCCCGTTCCAAACCCGTCATCGTGCTGCAAACGCCGTCGCAAGGGACTGACGGGCAGTTGCTCGATCCGGTGATGTCGGCCGCGTTTCGCCGTGCCGGCCTGGTCGAGGTCGACCGCGTCACCGCGCTGTTTTCCGCCCTGGCCGCGCTGGAGCGCGTCGGCGAAGCCACGACCGGACGCATTGCCGTCATTGGCACTGGCTCCGGCATCTGCCAGCTGGCGCGTGCCGCACTGATGCGCGAAGGCCTGACCCCCGGCGCCCCGGGCGATGGCATTGCCGAACGCATCGTCGAGCAGGCGCCCGGCGCACAAGTTTCCGCCACTTCCATCGATATCGGCCTGGCCGACGATGCGCAGACCGTTGCGGTCCTGCGTACCGCGTTGTCGACGCCGGAATTCGACACCGTGCTGTTCGTGCGCAGCCCAACCCCGGGACGCGACGATACCCTGCTGGCCCAGGCACTGGCCGATTCCGGCCTGCGCGAACGTTTGATCGTCGCGTTCATGGGCCAGGCCCGCGCCGCACCCGCGGTGCGGGTCTGCGCGGAATCACGCATTGCCGCGTTTGCTTCGGTCGAAGCCGCAGCGCGCGCACTGCGTTACCGACGAGAGCACCGCCGCACGCAGGAAATCCTGATGCAAACACCGACGCTGGATCCGGTGGTGCACAAGAACGGCGCGCCGCCGAAACTGATCGCCGCACCACGCCGCGCCAGCCCGCGCACCCTGACTGCGGAGGAAGCGCAGTCGCTGATGGCTGCGTACGGACTCCAGGCTGCGGCATGGATGGGCGGCGAAGGACGCGGCCTGCGCGTGCGTCTGCGACGTCATCCGCAGCTGGGCATGCATCTGGAGCTCCGACTCGATCCGGCGTCGATGTCTGCACCGACCGCCTATGCCCTGCCACCACTGGACGATGTGCTGGCCGACATCAAGCTGCGCGAAGCCGGCCTCGGCTCGCGC
Organism: Nevskiaceae bacterium; assembly: GCA_041555955.1. Lineage (GTDB taxonomy): Bacteria > Pseudomonadota > Gammaproteobacteria > Nevskiales > Nevskiaceae > Solimonas. The sequence continues at coordinate 16,236 of JBFFJL010000026.1, read as the reverse complement.
AACGAGGCCCCGCCAGGGTTGCGTGTACGCGACTACGCCACCGCGTTTGCGCGGCTGGCGCAGTTCGCGGTCGAACAGCCGCTGCTGCACGAAGCCGACATCCGTCTGGTTCCGGGCGACGAGATTGCCGAAATCGGCTCCGCTCGCATCCTGGTCGACTGCGAAGCACCGCCCGAGCGCGACCGCCTGGCACTCGCACCGTACCCGGCAGAACTCGAACACAGCGCGTTGCTACGGGACGGCCGCCCGTACCGCATCCGTGCGATTCATCCGACCGACGAGCCGGCTCTGATCCGCATGCTGTCGCTGGCCGATCCCGAGGAGATCCGGCTACGCTTCTTCCGCTACATCCGCCAGTTCACGCACACCATGGCGGCGCGCATGACCCAGATCGACTACGACCGCGAAATGACACTGGTCGCCGTGCCGCAGGACGACGATGACACCGTCATCGGCCTGTCGACCGTGGTGATGGACCCGGACCTGCAGGAAGCCGAATACGCGGTGCTGGTGCATCATGATTACGTCGGCCAGCGTCTTGGTCGCCAGCTGATGGAGGACATCCTGATTTACGCCGCCGCACGCAAGGTGCCACAGGTCTACGGTGACGTGCTGCTGGAAAACAGCGCGATGCTCGGCTTGGCACAGCGTCTTGGCTTTACGCGTCAGCGCCATCCGGATGATCCCGGCTGTGTGCGCGTCGTCATCCAGCCGCGTCTACCCGGACCGATTCCGCCATGGATCCGCTCGCTGCTCTCCGCATTTACCTGATCAGTCTCGGCATCGGTCTGCTGATCGGCTTGGAACGCGAGCGCTCGCACGCGCAAGCGGCGGGCGTGCGCACCTACGCGCTGGTCGCGGTGCTGGGCACGACCGCGGCAGCGATCACCGAACTGGCGGTCACGCCATGGCTGATTCCGGCCACCCTGCTGTCGGTGATTGCCATCGCGATCGTCAGTTATCTGCGTGATCCGCAACGCGCGACCGACCCCGGCTACACATCGGTCATCGCGCTGCTGTTATGTCATCTGCTCGGCGTGCTGCTGTGGTTTGGCCAGACCGAGCTGGTGGTGGCGCTGGCCGTCGCCACCACGCTGCTGCTGTACTTCAAGCCCGAACTGCACGAATTCTCCGATCACGTATCGCGTGCCGACATGCTGTCGATTCTGCAGTTCGCCGCAGTCGCATTCATGCTGCTGCCGCTGCTGCCGGATCAGGGCTACGGGCCGTGGCAGGTGATCAATCCTTTCCGCATGGGCCTGATGGTCGCGCTGATTTCAGGCTTGAGCCTGGCCGGTTACGCGGTACTCAAATGGTTTGGAGGTCAGCGCGCATTGGCGCTGGTCGGTCTGCTGGGCGGCAGCGTCTCCAGCACCGCAACCACCCTGGCATTCTCGCGCCACGCACGCGCCGGAACCGTCACCGCCGAAAGCGCGGCGCTGGTGGTCCTGCTGGCCAATCTGACGGTGCTGGTGCGGCTCGGATTGATTGCCAGCGTCATCGCTCCGACCGCGCTGCCCGCGCTTGCACCAACGCTGCTCTGCGCCCTGGCCGCCGGTTCAATTCTGCCGCTGTTGTCGCACCGGCGCCTCAAGGGCGCACCGGTGTCGGCGACGCTGGACGTGCGCAATCCCGCGGAGCTGCGCACCGCGCTGACCTTTGCACTGATGTTCACCGCAGTGATGGTCCTGGTGGCTTGGCTCAACGAGGCCATCGGCGACGCCGGCCTCTACAGCGTCGCGCTGGTGTCAGGCCTGACCGACGTCGATGCAATCAGCCTGTCGGCGCTGCAGATGTTCAGCGGTGAGCGCATCGACGCCGGCGTTGTGGCTGCAACGATCGCAATCGCCTATGCGTCGAATCTGGCTTTCAAGTTCGGCGTGGTCGCCAGTATCGGCGGGCGCGCAATGGCACAAACCGTGGCCAAGGGATTCGCTGGCGTGCTCGCCGGCCTGATCGCAGGCTACGGACTTGGCCTGATGATCTGGCATTGATGCAGAGTGCCGCCCCGTTTGCCCCAGGCGCGTGAACAGCGACTTCGCGATCAAGCGCGCCGTATCTACATGGACGGTTACTCCGGTGGCGTGTTAACCGCACCACTGACAGCACCGAGCTGCGCCCGCGTATTCGCGCATCCGCTGATCGCGTGTTCGCAGTGTGGCAAAGCCTGAATCGCTTCAGCGACCGGCGGCGTGACATCATGGGCCGCCGCGTGACGTGCGCAAGCGGTTATTGCGCCTTCATTGCTCCAAGCGGCTGATGATGCGGATTTCCGAAGTCAGCGTGCGGTGGACCGGGCACTTGTTGGCAATGGCCAGCAACTGCTGGCGCTGCTCTTCGCTGAGATCGCCTTCGAGCGTGATCACGCGCTCGATCTGATCGATCTGACCCTCTCGCGTGTGGCATTCGGCGCAGTCCTGCGCGTGAATCTTGCTGTGACGAAGATCGACTGCGATGCGTGTGACTGGCATCTGCTTGCGATCGGCATACATGCGCAGGGTCATGCTGGTGCAGCTACCCAAAGCCGCCAGCAGAAACTCATAAGGGTTTGGCCCGCTGTTGTCGCCGCCGACATCCAGTGGCTCATCCGCCTGACTCAGATGCTGCCCCATGCGCACGTGCTGGCGATACTTGCCGACTGGGGCTTCGATCACCTGGACCTGCTCGTGTGGCAGTGGCGGCGGTATTTCGGTCAGCGACATGCAGGCTCCAGCGCTTTGGCGCGGTTGTGGATCGGCAAAGCGTAGCGTGCGTGCGCAAAGCCTGCAGCGCGGCGAAGCCGGGGCGGCTGTTCGCGTCCCGGTTCCCCAGAGGGTGGAATGCCGTGCGGAGCCCGCCCAATCGACGCCCGAATCAGCGTCCTGCTGGCCGCGCGCCAAGACCGGCGGTCTGACGCCGCACCCAATCGATCAAGCCATTCAGACTCATCGCGCCACTGATGCGCGCCAGCTCCTGGCCCCGGTGGAACAGCACCAGCGTCGGAATACTACGGATCGCATAGTTCGCCGCAATCGCGGTGTTGGCATCGGTTTCCAGTTTGCCGAAGCGCACTCGGGGCTCCATCGCCGCCGCCGCGCGTTCGAACACCGGCGCCATCGCCGTACATGGTCCGCACCACGACGCCCAGAAGTCGACGACGACGGGCAAATCGCTGCGCAGCACCTGAGTGTCGAAATTTCCGCCATGCAGCGTGACGGGATGACCCGTGAACAAGGCCTGGTGACACCGCCCACAGACCGGTTTCTGATCCAGACGCTCGCGCGGAACCCGATTGATCGAGTCGCACTGAGGACAAACCACATGAATACCGGTGTCCGTCTTCATGTTCATTTCTGTTTCGCCCAATGCCACGGCGTTCCTCCAGATTTTTTAGTACAAATGACACCAAGCGGAAAACGCCGCCGGATGCCATAACGCCAGCCACGCGCTAGTCATGCCCATAGCGACCAGGACGACTGCGCCGGTCCTGCGCATCGCCTGCAGGCCGCCGGCATAGGCCACCAGCGCACCGCTCCCACCGAGGACCGGCAGAGAACCCAGGCCAAATGCCGCCAACAACGCAGCGCCAAACACGGCACTGCCGGACAAGGCCGCCAATCCCAAAACCGAATACAGGACACCGCAGGGCATCGCCGCCCACGCCACGCCTTGCAGGAACAGACGCAGGCGGGCCGGTAACGCGTGCAACCGACGCGGACTCACTGGCGGATGACAGCCGCCAGTGGAGCGTCGTTGCGGACGCCGGTACTGATGGACCCCGACGCCGACCAGCAGCACCGCTGCGGCCAACTGAATCCATCGACCCCACTCTGCCTGCGGGAGATCGCTCAGCAGCCACTGCCCCAGGGCGCCGGCAACGGCGCCGAAGCCGGCGTACCCAAGCACCCGCCCCATGTGCAGCAAGGCAGCCGCTTGCGACAGCGGCACGCGCCCACGCGTCTGCAGCTGCGATACCTGAAAGGCGCCACACATCAGCCCGCAATGCGGGCTGGCCGCAAGACCGGCAGCAAACAACGCAGGAATGCTGAGCTCGATCATCGAATCAGGCGCGACGCTCGCCGATGAGCTGCCCGGACGAAATCGAAAACTGCGCCGACACTGCGAATGCACATCGACAGTGGCTCAGGCACGAGCACCGCGCTCAGCACACCCTGCGCAAGCAGTCGACTGCGGCAGGAGCGCCAGACGGCGCATGTCGATGGGCTCGCCGCAGACTTCGCAGATGCCATAGGCGCCGGCCTCAGCGCGGCGAATCGCGTGCTCGAACTGTTGCAACTGTTCGGCGGTGGACGGCTCCAGCTGATCCAGAACTTCATCGTTCTCGCGTTGCTGCGCCTGATCGGCAAAGTCCGGCGACACCGGTCCGTCAACGTGCGTGCGGTCGTTATGAATGCGTTCGAGCCGGTCGGCAAGTTCTGCTCGGCGAGCACGCAGCAAAGCCAGTGTGTCGGTGTCCATCGAGTGGCGCCCTCTTGAATGTCTTTATGAGGGCATCAGTGTGAGGCGCAGGCCGAATTCAGCCATTGATCCACGTCAAATCGGTCGAGCCACGCGGCCCTGATTGGAGCCGCAAACGCTCACGGCTCATCGTCCGGCATACGCCGACTGATCGATTCAAGATCGTCGTACTGCCCCGACTTGACGGCCCAGATCAACACGCCTGCCGCGATGGCGACCAGGGTGACACCCAGCGGGATCAGCACGAACAGGATTTCCATCAGGCACACACCTCAGTGAGGGAGTTTTCGCCGGGTTGCGCCGGGCGGCCGGCGTCGCGGTCGGCTGCACCGAGGCGCAGGGCATTGCCGACGACCAACAGTGACGACAGCGACATACCCAGCGCGGCCATCCACGGGAGCAGCACCCCACCCAGCGCCAACGGCAGCACCGCCAGGTTGTAGGCCACCGCCCAGGCAATATTCTGACGCACGCGGCGATCGGCCAAAGCGGCAATGCGCCGTGCCGGCGCCAGCGCCGACAGCGAATCGCCCACCAACAACAAATCGGCACGGGATTGCGTCAACGCAGCACCGCGCGGCATTGCACAGGACACATCGGCCGCGGCCAGGAACGGCGCGTCATTGATCCCGTCCCCCACCGCGAGAACGACATGCCCTTGCGACTGCAGTTCGCGCAGACGCGCCAACTTCTGCTCCGGTGTCTGCCGCGCGCGCACGCGCTCGATGCGCAGTTGCCGTGCCAGATCCTGCGCCGGCGCGTCGGCGTCACCGGTCAATAATTCGATCGCGATCCCCTGCGCACGCAGCGCTTCGAGGGTTGACTCGGCATCGGGGCGGATCGTTGACGCCAGCTTGAACGTTGCCAGGCATTGCTCGCCGCGATACAAGGCGACCAAGGTACTGCCGTCCCGAGCCTGCGACTCGGATGCGTCCAGGGCGCCCAGTCGATAGTCCTTCCCGTCAATGCATCCGCGGACGCCGCGTCCCACTTCCTGAGCCTGTCCCAACGCAAACAGGCGACTGGGCACCGCCGAGAATGCACGTGCGATCGGATGGGTCAACCCGCGCTCCAAGGCGGCCGCGAGCGCAAGGCAGGTGTCACGCTCGACATCTGCCTGCACCGTGACTTCAGAGATCGACAGCTCACCCATCGTCAGCGTGCCGGTCTTGTCGAACAGCACGGTATCGACGGCAGGCAGGCGCGCCAGCACTTGTGGCCGTGCCGCCAGCACTCCTATCGCGGCCAGACGCGAACCCGCTGCGGCAATCGCTGCGGGCACGGCCAGTGACAACGCGCAAGGACAGCTGGCGACCAGTACCGCCAACGCCACCGACAGTGCATGGTCAATCCCGGCATGCCACCACAGCGCCGCACCAGCGGATGCCAGCACCAGCACCACCAGAATGAACACCCCAGCGAGACGATCGGCCAGAATCTGGAACCGCGGCCGCTCAGTTTGCGCACGCTGCAACAGATGCGTGATCTGCGCCAGCCAGGTTGCCGCGCCGACGCCCTCGGCCGTCAAACGCAGCGGGCTCTGCCCCAGATTCAGGCTGCCGGCGAGCAACCGCTCACCGGCGTGATGCACCACCGCCCGCGACTCTCCGGTCAGCAGGGCCTCATCAAGCTCGGCCGCGGCATCCAGCAGCACGCCGTCGACCGGGACCGATTCCCCTGGCCCCACCACGATGCGCTCGCCCGCCTGCAACACGCTGATCGGCACGGTTTCAATGCCTTCCGCGGTTTCTCGCTGCGCGGTCAGCTGGCGGCTGCCGGCCAGTCGCCGCAGACGCTCCCCTGCCAGCGCACGAGTGCGGCTCTCGAGAAAGCGCCCGATCAGCAGGAACATCACGAACATTGTCGCGGTGTCGAAATAGGTTTCACCGCTGCCGGCGAGCGTGCGCCAGACCGACGCGGCATAGGCGATCATGATCGACAGCGCGACCGGGACATCCATGTTCAGGCTGCGCGCCGATATCGCGTGCCAGGCGCCGCGCAGAAACGGCAGACCGGCATAGAACACCGCTGGGGTCGCGACCACCCACTGCGACCAGCGCAGCAGTTGATTGATGCCCGGATCGATCACACCGCCATCGGTGTAGCTGGGCCAAGCCAGCATCATCACCTGCATTGCGCACAACACCGAAACGCCGATCCGCGCCAGCGCATCGCGGCGCTCGCCGACCATCGCATTGAGCCCCTGATCCTGTGCCAGCACCTGCGGCTTGAACCCGGCCCGGTCGAGCCGTTCGAGTACAGACGACAGTTGCGTCCGCTGCGGATCGAACCGGAACTCCAGCGTGCGGCTGGTCAGACTGATGCGCGGATCGACGCAGTCGTCGACCAGCAATTTCTGGATGCGCCCGACGCAGGCGGCGCAATGCATGCCGTCAACGCCGATCAGAACCTCGCGACGCCCACCGGGGACCGCCGCACTGACGGTGTCACGCAACTCGTCTCCGTCATAGACGGCGTACGCAGAGCCAGTCATGGGCAGATCCGCTGACGCATGGCATTCAACGACCGATGATGTGCTCAGCACCGGGAACCGGCGTGAATCCCTGGTGCATCGCCACAACCGTGGTTACCGCGCCGGCGATCAGCACGGCCAGCGGCAGGCCGACCAGCAGCAGCAGTTCGACGATAGGCTTGGATTTCAGGACGGATTTCTCAGTGCTCATTGTCATGCTCCGAGTCGTGACGCTTACTGGGTGCAAGGAAAGTCGCAACATGGTCGTCGTGATGCTCCTTGTCATCATCGGCTTCCACCGTGAATTTCAGCTTCGACACGCCCGGATGCGGATCCTCCGCACGCGCCGTGATGGTGACCGATTCATGCGCGCCCGCGGCAGCGTCGAATTCCGACGGATCCAGAGTCACCTCAACATCCTCACCGTGTTCATTGACGAACTCGGCACTGAGCCGGTAGTGATGGGCTTGGTCGCTCTTGTTGGACAGCTTGATCTGATAAACGTTTTCCACGCCACCGTCGACCATTTCGCGATACAACTGCTTGCGGTCGCGCACGACGTCAAAGCTGATCGGACTGCGCAACAACACCAGCACGCCGAAGCCGGCGCAGACCAGAAGCCAGATCACACCATAGCCGATCGCGCGTGGACGGAAAATGTGGAAGTGCCCGGTCTGGTCGTGGTGATCGCTGGTGTAGCGAATCAATCCCCGCGGCTTGTTGACTGAGTCCATGACGTCATTGCAGGCATCGACGCAGGCCGCACAGGCAATGCACTCGTACTGCAGACCATTGCGGATGTCGATGCCTACAGGGCAGACCTGCACGCAGATCGAGCAATCGATACAGTCGCCGGCAGCCTTGCCCTCTTTCTTCGCCGTGCTCTTGCGTGGCTCGCCGCGCTTTTCGTCATAGGCGATGATCAGCGTGTCCTTGTCGAACATCGCCGACTGAAAGCGTGCGTAAGGGCACATGTACTTGCAGACCTGCTCTCTGAGGAAGCCCGCATTGCCCCAGGTGGCAAAGCCGTAAAACACGCTCCAGAACAGAGCCCAGCCCGCCAGGTTGAAATGCAGCGCGTCGGCGAACAACTGCGGCGCCGGCTCAAAGTACGCGACAAAAGTGAGGCCGGTGTACAGCGCGAACACGCCCCACAGCAGATGTTTGGCGCCCTTGCGAAGGACCTTTTCCACGCTCATCGGCGCGCGGTCGAGCTTGATGCGCGCGTAGCGGTCGCCCTCGGTGTAGCGCTCGATCCACATGAACGCTTCGGTCCATACGGTCTGCGGGCAGGCGTATCCGCACCACAGGCGACCCCCTACCGTCGTAAAGAAGAACAGCGTGAACGCCGCCATCGCCAGCATCGCGGTGAGCAGGTAGAAGTCCTGCGGCACCAGTGTCAGACCGAAAACGTGGAAGCGGCGGTGCGGCAGGTCGAACAGCACGAACGGCGTGCCGTTCCAGCTCAGCCAGGGCGTGACGTAGTAAAAGCCCAGCAACGCGAACATCGCGATGTTGCGCAGTCGCGCATAACGCCCACGGACTTCACGCGCGTAAATCTTGGCAGCCGACTGATAGAAAGTGACGGTCTGCTCTGGAGTCGAAACGGGCTTATTCATGCGCCTTCCGAATGCCTTGTATATGTGTGCCGTCAGCGATGACGGCGGGGAAGATCGAAGGCACCCGGCGACGGTTGAGCCAGCATCGCAGCCGAAAGCGCTGGCACAGCAGCCAGCGCCCACAGCACGATGAACACGCTGGCGAGACGACCGAATTCGATCGTCTCGTCATCGTGAGGTAATGCCAGCAGCCACGCAGCCAGCAACACCACGGCGCCGAGAAACGACGACCATCCGGTGATTGCCAGCATGCGCAGCCCTGGTCGCGCGCCCAGTGCCCGCTCGCGTGCGGCGCGAAGAATCGCGTCAGCCTCATCGAACTGCGGGTCATTTATCTCCTTCATGTCGTCCGGCCTAGTTCTGCGACAGGCTATAGACGTATGCAGCGACCACTTTGATTTCATCAGCGGACAACAGCGCCTGATGCGATGGCATCTTGCCCTGGCGTCCATTCGCCAACGTCTCGCGAATGCGATCCGTGCTACCGCCGTAAAGCCAGATGGCGTCGGTCAGATTCGGCGCCCCGAGGATCGGATTGCCGGTGCCATTCGGACCGTGGCAGGCCACGCAGGTGATGTTGAACTGCGCCATCCCCTTCTCGCGGATTGCCGGATCCAGCTTCGGATCATTCCAATGCGCAACCGTCTGCACCACCGCGTCCAGCGTCGCCTGGTCCATCGACGGACCCAGCGCCGGCATGATGCCGGTGCGGCCGTTGGTAATCGTCGCGACGATCGTCTCCGGCGTACCGCCATACTGCCAATCATGGTCGGTCAGGTTCGGAAAGCCCACCGCACCCTTGGCGTCCGCACCGTGGCAACCGGCGCAGTTGATCAGGAACACGTCGCGCCCCAGCGACAAGGCCGCGGCGTTCTTCGACAAGGCACCCGGATCCTGATCGCGGAACTGGACGAACAGGGCTTCACGTTTGGCTTCGACGACCTGCAGCCGTTCGGCCAGCTGCTTGTCCGAAGTCCAGCCCAGCTTGCCGGCGAAGTTACCCAAGCCCGGATAGAACGCCAGATAGATTGCGGCGAAGATCACCGTGAGAACGAACAGATTCAGCCACCAGCGCGGCAGCGGATTGTTGTTTTCACGCAGATCATCGTCCCAGACGTGGCCGGTATCCTCGGTGCTCATCTTGCCCCTGGCGTTGGCAAACAGCAGCCACAACGAGCCAAGCATCGAGCCGACCGAGATGACAATAATGAATAGACTCCAGAAGGTACTCATCGACCATTCTCCTTCGCGCCGGCATGACGGGAACCCTTTTCAGGCTGTGTATCGTCCACCAGCCACCAGTAGCCCAGCAGCGTGAACACCACCGCCGACGCAATGAACCAATGCCAGTACATCTCCAGGACGTTCATCGCGGACCCTCCGAGTTGCAGCCACCGCAGCACTCGCCGCCATTCTCACAACCATTGCGCTGGGCTTCGTCTTCCAATGGAAGCCGCGCGGCGTCGGCAAAGCGCTCGCTATTGCGTGAGGAGTAAGCCCACCAGGTGATGCATAGAAAGCCCGTCATCAAGGCAACAATCATCAGACCGCTGATCATGACGCACCTCCTGCCGTCGGCGTGATCGCCGCGGCGCCAACCGCCTGCGGTGCCACCGGTGCCTTCAACGACTGCAGGAAGGCAATCAGCGCATCCATCTTGGTCTTGCCTTCAACCGCAGCAGCCGCACCGGCAATCTCGTCATCCGCGAACGGCACGCCGACGCGCTTGAGCGCCACCATCTCGGCCTTGACCTCGTCACCGTCGAGCATCTGCTCGGCCAGCCACGGATAGCCCGGCATGTTCGACTCGGGCACCACGTCGCGCGGATTCATCAGATGGGTGATGTGCCAGTCGTCGCTGTAGCGTCCACCGACCCGCGCCAGATCCGGCCCGGTGCGCTTGGAGCCCCACTGGAACGGGTGATCCCACACCGACTCGCCGGTGGTCGAACGCGGACCGTAACGCAGCACTTCCTCGTGCAGTGCGCGCACCATCTGCGAATGGCAGTTGTAGCAGCCCTCGCGGATGTAGACGTCACGCCCTGCAACCTGCAGCGCGGTACGCATCGGCAGTCCCGGTGCCGGCTGAGTGACGGAACTCTGAAACATCAGTGGAACAATTTCGACCAAGCCTCCAAAGGAAATGGCAACGACAATCAGGAGACCGAGCCAGACAACGTTCTTCTCGATAAATTCGTGATTCATGCCAATGCCTCCTTGCTGCTTGCGCGCACCGGCTCAGCGCCGGGTGTGCTGATCGTCTTGTAGACGTTCCAGGCCATTATCAGCATGCCGGACAGGAAGGTCAGACCGCCGAGCAGACGGACGCCGTAGTACGGATAGGTCGCTTTCAGACTTTCGATGAAGGTGTAGGTCAAGGTGCCGTCATCTTCAACCGCGCGCCACATCAGGCCCTGCATGACACCGGCAATCCACATCGCGGTGATGTACAGCACCGTACCGATGGTCGACAGCCAGAAGTGCAGATTGATCGCCGGAATACTGTACATCTTCGGGCGGTTCCACAGGCGTGGAATCAGCACATAGATCGAGCCAATCGAGATCATCGCGACCCATCCCAGCGCACCGGAGTGCACGTGACCAATGGTCCAGTCGGTGTAGTGCGACAGCGCGTTCACGGTCTTGATCGACATCATCGGACCTTCGAAGGTCGACATGCCGTAGAACGACAACGACACGATCATGAACTTCAGAATCGGATCGTCGCGCAGCTTATGCCAGGCACCCGACAGGGTCATGATGCCGTTGATCATGCCGCCCCAGGACGGTGCCAGCAGAATCAGCGAGAACGCCATGCCGATGGACTGCACCCAGTCCGGCAGCGCGGTGTAGTGCAGATGGTGCGGGCCAGCCCACATGTAGATCGAAATCAGTGCCCAGAAATGCACCACCGACAGCCGATAGCTGTAGATCGGGCGTCCGGCCTGCTTCGGTACGAAGTAGTACATCATGCCGAGGAAGCCTGCGGTCAGGAAGAAGCCCACCGCGTTGTGGCCATACCACCACTGCACCATCGCGTCGACCGCGCCCGAGTAGACCGAGTAGGACTTGGTCAGGCTGACCGGAATCGCCAGACTGTTGATGATGTGCAACACCGCAATGGCGATGATGTAGGCGCCATAGAACCAGTTGGCGACATAGATATGGCTGACCTTGCGCTTGGCAATCGTGCCGAAGAACACGATGGCGTAGGACACCCACACTACGGCGATCAGCAGATCGATCGGCCATTCCAGCTCCGCGTATTCCTTGCTCTGGGTAATCCCCAGCGGCAAGGTGATCGCGGCTGCGACGATGACCGCCTGCCAACCCCAGAAGGTGAAGCTTGCGAGCTTCGGCAGGAACAGTCCCGTATGCGATGTTCGCTGAACGACCCAGTACGAGGTCGCAAACAGCGCGCATCCGCCGAAAGCGAAGATCACCGCATTGGTATGCAGTGGTCGCAGACGACTATAGGTCAGATACGGAATATCAAAATTCAGCGCTGGAAACATCAGCTGTGACGCGATGATCACGCCGACCAGCATTCCTACGATCCCCCAAACGACCGTCATTACGGAGAACTGGCGTACCACAGTATCGTGATAGACCGGCGCCGCGACGGTTTTGTGTGCAACAGTGTCCGTGGCCATTGGCACTCCCGAGTCGAACAAGCCCCATTTCGGAGCGGTGCGATTGTCGGGTGCCGGGCGTTGACGTCACATTGACTTGCGTCAACGCGCCAACAGCAATCTGTTATACGATGGATTTCAGATAGTTACGCAGCGCGTGAGCAATCGGTGCAGCAACATCCACGGCGTTGCTGGGATGCTCGATGGTATTTGCGGTTACCAGTCGTTCGGCGCCCGCGTCCGCCAGCAGGCGTTCGGCTTCGCCTGCAAATACCGCATGCACCGCGAGGCAGACCGGCGCCCGAAAGCCTCGTTGCAGCAATGTCGCGACTGTTTTCGACAGCGTATGCCCGGTCGACAGAATATCGTCGACCAGTACCGGCGTGCGGCCCCGGAGCGCCTCCAGGTCGGGCACTTCGATATCGACATCGCTATCCCCGTGCCGGATCTTGCGCAAGACCACAAACGGAGCATCCGCCAATTCGGCCACGGCGCCGACCCACTGCAGGCTTTCCTCATCAGGACCGACCAACAACGGCTTCTCGACGTTACGGCGAATCCATTCCGCCATCAGTGGCACCGCACTGACCACGGTGCATGGCGTGCGATACAACGCATCAAGCCGGTGATAGCGATGCAGATGCGGGTCCACGGTCACGAGATAATCGAAATGGCTCGACACCAGCTGTGCAAACGGGCGCGCCGAAACAGCTTCTCCAGTATGAAACCGCTTGTCCTGCCGCATGTAGGCGAGATAGGGCGCCAGCAATCCGATCGAACGCGCGCCCAGCTCCCGCGCGGTATACGCCGCGGATAACAGCGGAAATACGATGCTGTCCGGATTCTTCAAGGTACAGAACACCACGCAGTCGCGACCGGCCAGGCGTGCACACATCCGGACCAGCGATTCGCCATCCGGAAATCGGTGCAACTCAACCGGTACCCACTCCATGTCCAGCTGCTGTGCCAGCGCCTCGGCAAATGGCGCCCGCCCCTCAAACGTCAACAGCACAGGGTTCAGTCGTTCGTCAGACACACGATCTCCGGATGCTCTTCAAGATAGTCCAGCGCGAATGCGATCTCGCCGGCACTGTCGGCATGCAGGGTGAACATCGGCTGGCCCACGTCGATGCGATCGCCCAACCGGAGATGCAGATCGACGCCCGCCGCGGGCGTCCGCGGCGCGCCGGCAAACTTGGCGATGCGTGACAGCTTGCGGCTGTCGATACCGCTGACGATGCCGCCGCGCGCCGCCGCGACCGGCCGATGAAAGCGTGAGACCGGCGGCTCGCGCAATCCCCCCTGAGCCGCGGCAATCGCCTGAAACTTGTCCCAGGCGGCTCCGCTGTCGAGGAGCTGCGTTGCGCGTTCCAGGCCACTGGCGCCGCCGGCGTCGGGCACGAAATCGAGAATCGCAGCGGCCAGCGTCAGGGAACGTTCGCGCAGATCTAGCGGTGCGCTCTCGTGGCTCTGCAGCACCGCCAGCACATCGCGCGCTTCCAGCGCCGGACCGATGCCGCGGCCAACCGGTTGCGAGCCGTCACTGAGCACCGTTCGCAGCTGCAGCCCAAGCTGCTCGCCCACCGTCACCAGTCGCTGCGCCAGGGCTTCAGCCGCGGCCCGGTCACGCACCTTGGCCGTCGGACCGAAAGGTAGGTCGACGACGATATGCGTCGATCCCGCGGCCAGTTTCTTGGACAGCACGCTGGCAACCAGCTGACCCTCACTGTCGAAATCGAGCGGTCGCTCGACGCGGATCAGTACATCGTCGGCCGGCGAAAGCCGCACCGCTCCACCCCAGACGATGCAGCCGTTTTCGCGCTCGATCACGCGGCGCATCTGCGTCAGACTCAGATCCACCGGCGCCAGCGTTTCCATGGTGTCGGCGGTGCCTGCCGGCGAGGTGATCGCACGCGACGAGGTCTTGGGGATGGTCAGTCCGGCGGCCGCCACGATCGGCACCACGATCAATGTGGTGCGATTGCCAGGCAAGCCGCCGATGCAATGCTTGTCGACAATCGGGCTGCGACCCCAACTCAGACGCTCGCCCACCTCGACCATCGCCCGGGTCAGCGCCAGGGTTTCGCCGACATCCAGATGCTCTCCCGCGCACGCGGTCACAAAGGCCGCCAGCTCCAGCTCGGAATAGCGACCTGCGGCTATATCGTTGACGATTGCACGGACCTGGTCGTCACCGAGCCGTCGGCCGTAGACCTTGGCGCGCAGAAACGACAGCGAATCCAGTGGTTCAGGATGGCGCAGCTCTGCGGTATCGCCCTCGCCAGCGTTCAGCAGGCGCCAAGCCACCTCCGACAACGCCGCCTCGTCGGAAGCCAGCCAGTCGGCCGATACCACATTCAGGGTGGCAATGACACGATGGTGATTGCGTCGGATCTCGATGCGCGACTGCGCCTCGAACCCTTCCGAATGGCATACGGCACTGTCCACGCGCATGAAAATCACCGGGGATTGATACGTATCAATCCCGGCGCGGCGCAGTCGGACCAGTGCGGACGCTCGTTTGGGCATGCGGATAGCGCAGCGAATGAAAGTTCGGATGAGAAAGCACGGTCAGAGATCGACCGTACCGCCAGGCGGGGCCGCTTGCCAGCAACGCCCGGTGGCGGGGGCATACGATAGCCGATCCGACGCGACAGTCGCGCAGTCCGGCAGCGACGCAGTCAGCGTAGCGGGTCGTAGGGCCCGGCGTCGCGGTGCAGCGGCAGGTCGGTATGCGGCAATTCGTCCTGATGCATTTCGCCCGCCGCAACGACCGCGTTGCCGCCCGCGCGGATTGCCGCGTCTTCGGCGATTTCCAGCAGGGTTTCCGGTGTCAGCACACCGCTGCGCCAGTAACTGACGACGCCGATCGATGCGGTCACCGCGAACACCCGGCCCTGCCCGCCTGCATAGGTTTCAGACTGGACCCGGTCCCGCATGCGGCTGGCAATCATCACCGCGTGATCCTGGGTCGTCTCGCGCAGGATCGCCGCGAAGCGATGCGGGCCAAGCCGCGCGACGCAGTCGTCCTCGCGGACCTGCGCCACCAGGCCGACGGCCACTGTCTGCAAGACACGGTCAACGCGTGCACGACCGTACTGGCCCAGCAGGCGCGAAAAGTCGTCAACATCGATCATCAGCACCGTCAACGGCCGGCCCTTGCGTCGGGCTGTCGCCAGCTCGTCGTGCAGTCGCTCATGAAAGTAACCGGCTTCGTGGACCCCGGTCAGCGGATCAAACAGGCCACCACCACGACGGCTCGCGCGCATCCGCTGGACCAGCAGCAGTGACAGCGCCGTGACCAAGGCCATGTACAGATACAATCCAGTATTGCGCGCCAGCTCGGTCGCCGCCGGCGCACCACCGGCCACGGCGATCAGCCACCAGCCCGTCGGCACCCCGATCACTGCGGCGAGTCCGGGTAGCAAGCCACCCTCGCGCAAAGCGCCGAGCGCGCGACTGCCCGCGCCGTGCTGCAAGATCTGGCTGTACCGTGTCATGCTTGAAAGCATCGCAGCCAAAGCACCGTAGAGGCGGTAGCAACGGCCGAAAGACCGGATGCCTCCGTCGAACGGTCATCGATTGACAGGGGTCAACGCAACAACGCCCGGGGTCGACCAAGATCTGACCGCAAATTGAGGAGTCCAGCATGAGCCAGTACCAGCGCATACTCGTTATCGTCGACCCCGGCCTGCGACGCACACCAGCCGTGGAGCGCGCGTTGCGCCTAGCCAAAGCGACCGGGGCTTCGCTGCGCCTGTGCCTGTTCGACTTTCACGCCGGAATCGCAGCGGTAGGCGTGGTGTCGGAAGAAGTCATGGCACTGGCCAAGGCCGGATTCCTGCGCGAACGCGAGGAATGGCTGAATGACGAGGCGACACTGCTGCGCGCCGACGGCATTCAGGTCGAAACCGAAGTGATTTGGGGTGCGCCGATCCACGAAAAGGTCATCGGCGCCGTGGCCGAATTCCGGCCCGATCTGGTGATCAAGGACGTCCACGCCGAACCGGTCCTGAAGCGACTGATGTACACGCCACTGGACTGGAAACTGATG
>JBFFJL010000025.1:0-17546 GCA_041555955.1 Nevskiaceae bacterium | reverse complement strand
GCGTCAACACCGGGCAGATGCCCGAAGATGGAGACTGGATCGTCTTTGCGCTCGGCCTTGCCAGGACCTATGTCCTGCACGTTGCCGGCAAGCCGCCTCCGGGGCACACCCTCGGCATCTGCTGGCACGACCATGATCTTGGCGAGTACCCGACCCTGGGAGTGCACTGCGAGCTATCTCCGGATATGCGCTACGTCGGCGACTGCGAGCGTGCGCTGGAACGCTTCGACGCGGCGGTCGAATGGTCGGCGATCAAGCCCGAATGGGCGCACGATGAGGACCATGCGGGCACTGTTGATGATGATCCCGGATACGGATCGTCCATGACAGCTGATCAGTCTGACTACACCCCAGAGCAGCAGCGCGAATGGGCGAGGAAGATGCTGCGCAACAAGCAGGCGATCGGGCCCATGGGCTGTATCACGCTGTTGCTGAGGGATGCGATGAGCGACACGGAGCGGCGCATGCTCGACGAGGACTACCGGGAGTAACCCGCGCCGATTCGTCGTAGCGGGCAGACGTTCTGCTCAACGGCTGGCGGCTATCGGGAACGCGCGCGTAAGGGTGCGAACTGCGTGCGTACCGCGAATGGTCTATCTCCGAGTGCTTGCTGCGCGGCTTACGGGATGAGCTCTTCCTGGGCCAACCGCATCAATGCAGCTTCGTAGGGGGGAAGGGTGGAGCCCTTGATCGTGGATTCTGTCGCCTGCAACCGCGGGTGGATGTACGGAGCCGCCGCTTTCGCAGCGTCAAGCCGGACGGACTGCTCCTGAGCCTCGTCACGCATGACGGTGAGCAAATATTCCAGCGGCGTTAATCCGCTGGCCGCAGCTTGATCCGCAATCTTGCGGGTGCGCTTGTTTGCGGTCCCCTTCGTTCGGCCGCCGGTTTTCATTCCCAATGCCATGATCTATTTCCGTCTAGTTTGAGGTGTGGCGTGCGACCAGCAGGAGGTCGCCGGACCGTCGGGCCTGTCGCATGCGCTGCATCATCATCTCGGCCAAGATCGCGACGGCTCGCGCAATTGCGCCAGCGATCCGTCCTTCTCTGACGCAGTCATGCCTTCAGCGGCCTCGAACCAGACTTGCTCAGATGCCAAGATTTTTTCGATCGTGGGATGCCTCGTCAGCCAGTCGTTGTTGCCGCTCATCATGCTGCACTCCAAGTTTTTGAGAGCCTTCGCAAGCATGTTGTGCATTTCGCTTTTCCAGACTGCTTAGGGCGCAGTGTCTGGGGAACATACTCGCCCGAGAGCCGAACTGCGCCGCACGACGATTCGCTTACCAGACCGCGCCTCTGAAAGAAGTGTGCAACCCTGCCGCCGGGGCGAACACACCACCCAATTGCCGGAAAGAGCGTTACCGTTGCCATGCTGGAGGACTCCGTCACCACATGGATATTTATTAGAAGGTGCCCGTTTCGCGGGCTAGGCCGTCGGCCAAATTGGGCGCTACAAGCCCGATATTCGGGCTGGATCTCGCCGGTTTTGGGTTGGGGTGGCCCGGGACGCGGGCCAGAGGCGCACGACCTTGCCCTTTCTGCGGGCTAGGCAAAATGTTTCTGTTGGAAGTCCAAAGGCGAAGAGGAGCGCCTCCGGTCCGCACTCCTGCATCGAGTTTGCCCCCGCACTCATCAATCGGACGCCAGGTCAGCGCGTACAGGTTGCAAGCGTTGCGGCCGCCCTGGCGAGTCCGCACGATGAAGCCAGATTTCTCCAGCTCTGCGCAGGTGTTCTGAAGCGTTGACCGGTGCCAGCCACGTGCCTTGTGCAGAGCATATGCCGCGGACAAGTCGCCGTTATTTCCCTTGCGGTGCTTTTCATCGCTCCCGCGATACATGCTTGCCATCTCAAGTAACAGCGCCCGAGCTGGCCACGAGAGAGATGCGTAAGCTGGGGAATCCACGATTTCGCTCGGAATCAGTGCAAAAGTGCCCGACGCGCGCCGTCCCTTCTTGCGTGTGCGATTGTTGGTGCTCACGGGACACCGCCAATGTCCGTGGAGGACAGGAAGGTGTTCCCAAAGTACTCAGGTCCGTGGGCGACCTCGCTACCGCTCCAGAGCGGCAAGATGCCGGAGATGTGGCCGGAGGAATTGCGAGTGCTGGGGTGGAAGATGTTGTCAGGACCGCAGAAGCCGTGATGGCTGAGGAGCGTCATACCGCGCCCTCCGAGTTGGCGATGTGTTTCGCGCGCTTGGCTGCCTTGCCGGCGAGCATGCGCTGTGCGGCCTGCCTGGCGGCTTCGGCCTGGGCGAACGACACCTCTGTGTCGCGATGCGCGGCCAGCCGCGACAAATAGTCCAGCAGCTCGCTTTCGAGGAAGAACTGGTTGCGGCCGCGATAGATCGGCCGCGGGAACGAGGGGTCGGTTTTGATTGTGGTGTAAAGCGACGTTCGGCTCTTGAAGCCAACCATCATCGCCGCGTGGTTGAAGGAAACTAGCCTGTCGTCAGATTCATCTTTGTTCATGATTGCCTCCGTGTGTTCATCGGGGGCGAAATCATTGATACCGTTTTTCTGACTCAATCCACAGCGACAATGTATGTATTTGTTTATAAATGAATTATTAAATACGTTGCAACGGAACGTGGCTGCCGTTCCGCAGGACTGCTGATCGCCAACGTTGCTGTTTAAGCCCTGACGGGCTGGTCCCGGCAGTTCTACGCTGATGCGGAGATCCGCAGCGTGGGGCGGTGTGCCTTGCCGTTCAGTCCCGCCTGCTGAGCTCTCTCATGCAGGACAGCTTGCCGGTCTCTGAAGCGTGATCCAGCCATTTTCTGATGCGTGCGTCGAAGTTACGTCGCGTTTGCGATTCGCGGCCAAAACAAATCCACGATCTGTTGGGCGGTCATTACGTCAGCGTCGAAATTCCGTCTGGTCATTGCGTGGCTCCAGGGGATTTCTCGGGGACGGGCGCATATAGAACACCTTTCACGACGCCAGCTTCAGTTCCGGGCGCAGGCCGGCACGCGACGCCAGTGTCAGCAGCATGTCGAGGGAGAAGTCTTCCACCTTGCCCTTGACCAAGCGAGAGACGCGCGGTTGCGTGATGCCCAGGTGCTCGGCAGCCTCGGCTTGGGTCCAGCCCCGCGCTTTCAGATGCTTTTCCATCCGGATCATGACTTCGGCACGTAGCTTCATCACTTCGGCTTCGGCGGCGTCAAAGCCAAGGTCGGCGAACACATTGCCGCTGCTCTTGACGCGGCGGGCGTCTGCAAGACGAGAGTTGGTCTTCTTCATGCTTCAGGCTCCAATCAGCTTGTATCGAGCACGTGCGATGTCGAGATCGGCTTTGGATGTCTTCTGCGTCTTCTTCTGAAAAGCGTGCAAGACGTAGATGGCATCGCCGAACTTGGCAACATAGATCGCGCGGAACGCTCCACTGGCATCACGGACTCGGATCTCATAAGCACCCGAGCCAACGGCTGGCATCGACTTGAAGTCGGCAGGCGTTCCACCGTACTGCACACGCATCAGGTCCAGACCGATCGCATGGCGTACAGATGCAGGCATTTCGCGCATGTCATCAAGGCTGGTTCCTAGAAACTCAAGCGGTTTCATGAGACTAGATTATTTCAATACTTGTATATTTATGCAAGTTCTTGCATCGGATGGCGGGACGCCGCTTCGTCAATGCAGGATGCTGCCCCGGGCAGGGGGATCCGGCGGTCCCTGTGCTTGAGGCCGTCCAGGTACTCTGCCCACGCCTGCATCATCCGGCGGCGCTCCGGCAGTGCGCGAAGGTGCTGGTCGCGCTTGTACTTGCCCCGCACGCCGGCCACCTTGTGTGAGAGCTGAGCCTCGATAGCTGCATCCGAGAAGCCCAACTCCTCCAGACGCGTGCTCGCCATGTGGCGAAAGCCGTGGCCCACCATCTCGCCTTTGAATCCGAGTCGGGCGAGGCCGGCATTCACGGCGGCTTCGCTCATGCAGCGCTTGGGGTCGCGGGCGCCTGGGAACACGAACTGCCGGCGCCCGGTCAGTGGTTGCAGCTCACGTAGGATGGCCACTGCCTGTTGCGACAGCGGAACAATGTGGGGTTCGGCGTCCTTGGCGACCTTGTTCGCCTTGCGTAGTTTCCGATTCGCTGGAGGTACGCGGTACTCGGGGTTCTCACCATCGAGCACGAAATGCGACCACTCGGCCTTGCGCAGCTCGCCGGGGCGGCAGAACAGCATCGGTGCGAGACGCAAGGCGCAGAAGACGGGGAAGGTGCCTTTGAACCCTTCGATCGCACGCAGCAGCTCGCCAATGCCAACGGGATCGACGATGGCGGGAAATCCGCCTTGCTGGCGTGACGGCAGGACCTCGGAAAGAGCGTGCGCGGGATCGGTCTTGGCGCGGCCCGTGGCGATCGCGTAGCGGCAGATGCGGCTGATCTGTTCGCGTAGCCGATGCGCCTGCTCAAGGTGTCCGGACTCGAATACGCGCCGGATCAGCGGCATCAGATCGTCGACTTCGAGTTCCGACATGGACTTGGCGCCAATCCATGGGAATGCGTGCTTTTCTATCCGCAGGGTCTCCTTGGCCAAGTGAGCTGGAACCCACTCGTGTGCCTTGACTCCCAGCCACTCGCGGGCGACCGCTTCAAAGCTGTTCGCGGCCCGGTCAACGCTCGCCGTCTTGTCCGCTTTGCGCTGCGCTGCCGGATCGACACCCTGTGCGATGAGTCGGCGAGCGTCATCTCGGCGAAGTCGGGCGTCGGACAGGCCTGTGTCAGGGTAGACGCCCAAGCTCAGAGTGTTGCGCTTGCCGGCGATTGAGTAGCGGAAGCGCCACCACTTGCTGCCGTTCGGATTAACCAGAAGGTAAAGGCCGCGGCCATCCTTCATCGTGTAAGTCACATCGTTGGGTCGTGAGCGTTTGATAGCGGTGTCGGTCAGCACTGGTATAACTCCGGTGGCGGATGGTGGGCCGACACCCAAGTTATACCGGGACCTATACCAGTCAAGCACTGGCTGCCGGTGGACAGCCATGGACACCGAAAAACAGAAACCCAACAAAAAACCGCGCATTAGCGCGGTTTTCTGTACGTCCATGTACTGCTTTGGACGGATTCTTGGTAGGCGCGATTGGACTCGAACCAACGACCCCTACCATGTCAAGGTAGTGCTCTAACCAGCTGAGCTACGCGCCTAGGGTCCTACCGAAGGGCGCGAAGTATGCCCGCTGGCTGCGGCGTGCGCAAGTGTTTTCAGACGCCAGTTGCGGCATGCACGAGTTTGAAGCTGTCGCCATTGATCCAGTAGTGGAACGCGATACTGGCGGCGTAGCCCAATGCAACCGCCCAACTCCAGCGCAGGTGCGCGAAAAAGGTGTACTTGCCGTGGGCCTGGCCCATGACAGCGACGCCGGCAGCGGAGCCGATCGACAACAGCGAGCCGCCGACACCGGCGGTCAGGGTGACCAGCAGCCAGTGGCCGTCGCTCATGGCGGGATTCATCGTCAGTACCGCGTACATCACCGGAATGTTGTCGATGATCGCGGAGATCACGCCAACCAGGATGTTGGCGGGCCAGGGGCCGAGGTCGACGTACATGAATTCGGAGCCCAGCGCGAGATAGCCGATGGTGCCGAGACCGCCGACGCACATCATGATGCCGTAGAAGAACAGCAGCGTGTCCCACTCCGCACGGGCGACTTGTTCGAAGACGTTGAGTGCAGGCTTAATGCCTGTCGGTGACTCGATGCCGCCATGCGACATCAGGCCGTTGTTCATGCGGTCAGTCGATTTGCCGAGCCACCAGCCGTACAGTTTCAACAGGCCGAGGCCGCCCATCATGCCGAGCACCGGCGGCACATGCAGGGTACTGTGCAGGGTCACGGTCATCGCAATCGTGCCGATGAACATCAGGATGATGACGATGCCGCCTTGGCGGATGCGCGCCGTTTCATCACCGGCTTCCGGACTGATCTTCGGCACGGCAAATGACATGATCACGGCCGGAACCAGCCAGTTGATCAGCGACGGCGGCAGCAGAACCAGGAACTCGGCGGCGTCCAGTTTGCCCTTCTGCCACACCATCAGGGTGGTGATGTCGCCGAATGGACTCCAGGCGCCGCCCGCGTTGGCGGCAACGACGATGCTGATGCACGACACCACGACGAAGCGCGGATGTCCCTTGCCGACGGCCATTGCCACGGAGGCCATGACTAGTGCGGTGGTCATGTTGTCTGCGACGGGTGAGATGAAGAAGGCCAGCACACCGGTCAGCCAGAACAGCGTGCGCAGCGAGAAGCCGCGTGACAGCAGCCATGCGCGCAGCGCGTCGAAGACGCCACGCTCTTCGAGCGAGTTGATGTACGTCATCGCGACCAGCAGGAACAGGAACAGCTCGGCGTATTCGAGCAGGCTCTCGCGGATGGTGTGTGCAACAAAGTGATGATCGCCCTGCTGTGCGTACATGACCCCGATCAGGACCCAGATCAACAGTGCGGCGACCATGACCGGAATCGACTTGCGCATGCCGCTCCACTCTTCAAGCACCACGAGCACGTAAGCGAGCGCGAACAGTGCCAAGGCGAGATATCCGACCCAGGAATGCGCGAGGTCAAGCTTGGTCGACTCCTCGGCCGCAAACGCGGTCAGCGGAGCGAAAAGGCAGGTCAGGGTCAAGAGCAGGGCGCGCATATACGGGATCTCGGTTGCAGCGGGGGCGCGCGATGATAGCGACCGAGTCGAGCATCGGCAAAGGCGACCAAAGTCGGGCCTTGCTCCGCTAACCACAGTGCCGGCTTTGCGGCCGCGCTCAGGCGGCGCTGATCAGTGCCTGTTCGCGCAACTTGCGGATCTCGTCGCGTTTGGCTGCGGCGGCTTCGAACTCCAGATTCATCGCCAGCTGTTTCATTTCCTTTTCGAGCTTGGTGATCTTCTTCGCCATGACCTCGGGTGAAACCGCTTCGTAGCGCGCTTTGACCTCAGCCGCCTCCAGCGCGGCGCCGCTGACGTTCTCGTATCCGAAGCGCATGACGTCAGCGACTTTCTTCTTCACGCCTTTGGGCGTGATGCCGTGTTCTGTGTTGAACGCGATCTGCTTGTCACGCCTGCGCGTGGTTTCGTCGATTGCGCGACGCATCGAGTCGGTGATTTTTTCGGCGAACAGGATCGCGCGACCATTGAGATTGCGCGCAGCGCGGCCGATGGTCTGGATCAGTGAGCGTTCCGAGCGCAGGAAGCCTTCCTTGTCCGCATCCAGAATCGCGACCAGCGACACTTCAGGGATATCGAGTCCTTCGCGCAGCAGGTTGATGCCGACCAGTACGTCGAACAGGCCCAGGCGCAGATCGCGGATGATTTCGGCGCGCTCGACCGTGTCAACGTCCGAGTGCAAGTAACGCACTTTGACGCCGTTCTCGTTCAGATAATCGGTCAGATCCTCGGCCATGCGTTTGGTCAGTACGGTGACCAGCACGCGTTCATGGAGTTCAGTGCGGATGCGGATCTCGCCCAGCAGATCGTCGACCTGGGTTGAAGCGGGGCGGATTTCGATCTCGGGGTCGACCAGGCCGGTAGGGCGCACCACCTGTTCCACCACGCTGCCGCGCGAGTGGTCCAGTTCATACGGCCCTGGTGTCGCTGATACGAAGATGGTCTGCGGACAGATGTGTTCGAACTCGTCGAAGCGCAGCGGCCGGTTGTCCATCGCTGACGGCAGGCGAAAGCCGTACTGCACCAGTGTTTCCTTGCGGCTGCGGTCGCCTTTGTACATGGCGCCGATCTGCGGCACGGTGACATGCGACTCGTCCAGCACCACGATTGCGTCCGGAGGCAGGTAGTCCAGCAGACAGGGTGGGGGCTCACCTGGGGCGCGGCCGGACAGGTAGCGCGAGTAGTTCTCGATGCCCGAGCAGAAGCCGATTTCCTGGATCATCTCCAGGTCGAAGGTGGTGCGTTGTTCCAGACGCTGCGCTTCTAGCAGCTTGTTCTCGGCCTTGAAGTGACGCACGCGCTCCCGCATCTCCTCGCGAATGTCGCCGACAACGCTCAGCAGCTTGTCACGCGGCGTCACGTAGTGCGTTTTCGGGAAGACCGTGGCGCGTGGCACTTTCTGCTTGACCTCTCCGGTCAGCGGATCGAACAGGCTCAGTGCTTCGATCTCGTCGTCGAACAGTTCGACCCGCACGGCATCCTGATCGGATTCGGCCGGATGGATGTCGATGACCTCACCGCGCACCCGGTAGGTGCCGCGCTCGATCGCGACTTCGTTGCGGGTGTACTGCATGGCCGTCAGCTGACGGATCAGCTCACGCTGTTCGATGCGTCCACCCTTGACCAAGTGCAGCACCATTGAGAAATAGCTTTCGGGATCGCCCAGACCGTAAATCGCCGATACCGAGGCGACGATGATCGTATCGCGCCGGGTCATCAGGGCCTTGGTCGCCGATAGCCGCATTTGCTCGATGTGCTCGTTGATCGAGCTGTCCTTGTCGATGAAGGTGTCAGTGCTGGGGATGTAGGCTTCCGGCTGGTAATAGTCGTAGTAGGAAACAAAATACTCGACCGCGTTGTTCGGAAAGAACTCGCGAAACTCACCGTAGAGCTGCGCCGCCAAGGTCTTGTTGTGCGCCATGATCAGCGCCGGGCGCTGCAGCTGCTGGATCACGTTGGCGATCGTGTAGGTCTTGCCGGAGCCGGTGACGCCGAGCAGCGTCTGGTGCGTAAGGCCGTCATTGAGGCCATCGGTCAGGCCCTGAATTGCCGCGGGTTGATCGCCGGCGGGCGCCCATTCGGCAACCATCTTGAACGGGCTGTCATCGCGGCGCTGCAGGCGCTGGGACTTGGAGGATTCGAGAGGCGCGTCTGACATAGCAGCTAAGCATAGCGCCGGCGCCGGACCAGCGTCGTGTTGATCCGGGCGGGCGGTGCCGGCCTGCACGGCATCTCGGCGCCATACTGGTGGGCGGGTGCCGGGAACTCCAGTATCATCCCGCCCGTTTTGTGTTTACCTGCCGGGATCTATCGTGGACTTCACACTCGCCAAGCGCGTTGGCCGCATCAAGCCATCTCCAACCCTCGCCGTGACTGCCAAGGCAGCCGAACTCAAGGCCCAGGGCAAGGATGTCCTGTCGCTCGGAGCCGGAGAGCCCGATTTCGACACCCCGGAGCACATCAAGGAAGCCGCGCACAAGGCGATCCGCGAAGGCAAGACCAAGTACACGCCGGCCGCCGGCACGCCGAGCTTGAAGCTGGCAATCATCGCCAAGATGAAGCGTGACAATGGTCTGGACTACGCACCCAAGCAGGTTATCGCCTCCGTCGGTGGCAAGCAGGCCTGCTACAACCTGTGCCAGGCGCTGCTGAATGAAGGCGACGAAGCCATCATTCCGGCGCCGTACTGGGTCAGCTACCCTGATATGGTGCTGCTGGCCGACGGCACACCGGTGTTCATCGAGACCACGGCCGAACAGCGTTTCAAGATCACGCCCGAACAGCTGGAAGCCGCGATCACGCCGCGCACCCGGATGCTTTGGCTGAATTCACCATCCAACCCCTCCGGCATGGCCTACACCAAGGCCGAACTGGCTGCCCTGGGCGCGGTGCTGCTGAAGCATCCGCAGATTGTCATCGCCTCGGACGACATGTACGAGAAGATCCTGTGGAGCGGCGAGCCCTACAGCAACATCATCAATGCCTGTCCGGAACTGTATGACCGCACCGTGATCATTCACGCGGTGTCCAAGACCTATTCGATGACCGGCTGGCGTCTCGGCTGGGCATGCGGTCCCGCTGAAATCATCCGTGCGATGGGTGATATCCAGTCACAGTCGACGTCCAACCCGACCTCGATTGCGCAGTACGCCGCTGAGGAAGCGCTGAACGGCGATCAGAGCTGCGTGACCGAGATGGTCAAGGCGTTCAAGGTGCGCCATGACACGCTGGTCGACGATCTGAACCGCATTCCCGGCGTCAGCTGCCTGAAAGGTGACGGCACCTTCTACGTGTTTCCGAACGTTGAAGGCCTGATGCAGAAACTCGGCTGCAAGACCGACCTCGAACTGTCCGATCTGCTGCTGGACAAGGCGCTGGTCGCCGTCGTGCCGGGTTCCGCGTTCGGTGCGCCGGGACATCTGCGGCTGTCGTTCGCGACCAGTGACAAGGTCCTCAAGGGCAGTGTCGAACGGATTGCGGCTTTGGTGGCTGGCTAAACCATTGTGATCTGATGCCGAATTGGCGCTCTCGCAAAATCAATTGCGATTAGGCGTTGCACCGACGGGATCAGATCACTACAATTCGCGTCCTCCTACGCTTCCGCGATAGCTCAGTCGGTAGAGCAGCTGACTGTTAATCAGCGGGTCGTTGGTTCGAGTCCAACTCGCGGAGCCAGTAGGAATAACGATTTAGCCGCCTCCGGGCGGCTATTTTGTTGGCCCAACGTAGCCAGATCGTAGCCACTCGCCGCTACTGTAAGCGCACCTTGTCACCAAAGCCGTCCGCGTAGCCGCGAAGGTGCTCCGGTGAAAAGTGCGCGTACCGCCTCTGACCATTGACGCCGCCAGCCAGCCTTGCGCGCCACGCACGAATCGGCTGCTTTCTTGAGCCGTCATGGGTGGAACCCTTCCGTCGCTTGAAGGCCGAGCAGGAGAGCGTCCCGTCAGGCTCGTCGACTGCAAAGCCGCCGACGATGGAGTGCGCGAACAACAAAAGGCTCGTGTAACAAAAGTTGGCTCAGCATGAGCCCGTAGGCGCCAGACCACATAGCGGCCGCAATCTGGAAGCTCACCTTGATCGAAAAGGGCTGGATGACCCTGAATACCCTTGCCAGCGACAGCAGAAGGCTCGCCACCATCAATGCTGGCAAGAGGCTGGCCCCCGTATCGCAGCGTGCCCTCAACACCCGCCCCATAACACCGATGCTCAGCAGTCCGATGCCGCCGATGGTCAGCACGTGCAAAGCTGTCGTTGCAGGTTTACCGGCTATCAGCGCAAGCCCCATCCCCACCAGTCCAACTGCAACCCAGGCGTAGCCTACAGATAGCGCAATCAGATCGGGGTGTGCCGCACATGCCCATGGACGCCACCGCAACAAACGGATAGTGACGAGCATTCCCGCACAAACGGCCAGTAACCCGGAAAGTTCAGGACGCCACGGCAGCAGCAGCACGGCCGCTGGGATCAGGAGAATCAAGCCCGCCTCCAGGGCCGGCTGGACACGCGCCTCTAAAACACGACCGGCGCGATGATGGGCACCTGCAAATGCCGGCGCCAGGACCCGCCCACCCATGAACGAAAGGAGTAATCCAAGCAGCAGAACCGTGCCCCTGAGCGTGGCATGAAGCGCTTGGAAAGCGTCAATCTCACTCAGGGCGGTGAAAATCAGAGGGGCCAATGACAGCAGACCGAGCAAGACGGGCAGTGCCAGGTTGCGCCATTTCTTGGCCACACTCAGTCGGGGTACAACCCGGAAAATCATAAGCAGCCCAAACGCTGGACTCCCCAGTTTCGCAAGGGTGAACTCCGGAACAAGAAAAGCCACCCTCCCCAGGCACCAGGCAATGGCCAGCACGCAGAGCCAGCGCTTTGGCTGTGGCCCCAGCAGGTATCCGGCGATCAACGCGAGAACGAAACCGGCAAGCATCTCGCGTCCGTGGGCGGCGGCCGACCACGCAGGCATCCAGGAATGTGGAGCAAACATGGCATGAACCGTCAGGGGAAGGATCACAATCGCATGTACGCATGCCGCCACGAAAAACGTCCTGCTGCTCGTCGGCATCGATCGCGGAGCGTTGGAGCGAGGATCAGCACTCTGGATATTTCCCATACAAGGAGATCAGCGATAGCTTTCCAACAGCTCGTCAGGATCCTCAAAAAGAATGTTGTTCTCCAGGTGCATGTGCTGAACCAGATCGTCACAAAACTGTTCCAGCCCGATATATAACGCGTGCCAGGTGTTGCACGCCCCTGCCGGCGGCTGGAGGTTGTCGGTCAAGGTGATGATGCGCTCCAGCGCCTGGCGGTGCTCGTCATGTTCCGCCCTCATGACCAGCAGCGGTCCGCGGCTCTGGATCCCGCAGGCGCCGGTCAGCATGGGAAACAGGACCTGTTCTTCCTTGCCCATGTGCGTCTCCAGTTCCTGCCACATGTAGGCTAGGTGCTCCGCCAGGCCCTTCGGGCATTGCGGATGCGCTGCATGGACGGCTTCGACCTTGGCGGCCAGTTGCGCGAGCTCGGGCAGCTGCTGGCGATGGCGATTGTGGTAGCGCTCGACGATATGCTCCGTCAGCTCCGCCGCCGAAGCCTCACTCCAGTTGCGGCCTGAATCTCCCTCGGCCTCAAGCTGTTCCAGCTCGGCTATGACTGTTTCGGGATTGATGCCTTGGCCTTCAAGCGCTTCACCGAGACGCTGCTTTCCGCCACAGCAGTAGCTCAGATGGTACCTGCGGAAAACTTCGGTCGAGCCTGGAATCTTCCGGGCCAGCTGGCCCAGGGATTGTTCGATGATTGGCATTGGATGTCACTCCTGTGAGATTGGTGCACATGAAACATCGCAAGGCATATGCCAAACATAACCATTGGTTTTTAAAGGGTTTAACAAGGCATGGGTTTTATTTACTCCATTTCAGTCGGTTGATTTGACCCTTATATGGGTTAAGTTGACCCTATGACCCCATTTAATCTTCAAGATTTCTCCGTCTCGCTGCCCCCGGCGGAACGACTGCAAGGACTGGTCACCCAGCTGAGACGGCATTTCAGCTGTGGTGCCGTTGCGCTGCTGAGACTGAATGGAGACAGCCTGCGGCCGGTGGCGACTGACGGTCTTGCTCAAGATGCGCTGGGACGGCGATTTGAACTCGCGCAGCACCCGCGACTTGCCGCAATTGCCGCCAGCACACAGCCCATCCGCTTCGATCCTGCAAGCCAGCTACCGGATCCTTACGACGGCCTTCTGGCGGGACATGAAGGTGAACCGCTCGCCGTTCACGACTGCATGGGGATCAGCCTGTACGTTGAAAATGATCTTTGGGGCCTGCTCACCCTGGACGCATTGACCGCCGGCACGCTGGATGCTCACGCGATCACACAGCTGGATCGCTACCGAAGCCTTGCTGAGGCCACCATTCGGCTGGCCGAACTGGAGCAGGAAAGATTGAGTCGCAGGCTGGCGATCTCTCCGAGCCTGGCCAACGACGATTCGGGCGCAACAGAGGAGATCGTCGGCCAGAGTCGTGCAATGCAAGCGGTGTTACGCGAAGTGGAGATCGTTGCAGGATCAGACCTGCCGGTACTGCTGCGCGGTGAAACAGGGGTTGGCAAAGAATTGTTTGCCCGCCGCCTGCATCTTCTATCGAGCAGGCGCAATGAGGCGCTCGTTCATGTGAACTGCGCCGCGCTCCCCGAATCACTGGCTGAAAGCGAGTTGTTCGGGCACATCAAAGGCGCATTTTCGGGCGCAACTGGAGATCGGGCCGGTCGCCTTGATGCGGCAGACAAGGGCACAATTTTTCTTGACGAGGTGGGCGAGCTGCCGCTTTCGGTGCAGGCCAAGCTGCTGCGCACCCTTCAAAATGGAGAAATTCAGAGGCTGGGCGCTGACCACCCGCGCACAGTCGATGTCCGGGTCATCGCGGCAACGAACCGGGATTTACAGGACCTGGTCCGTCAAGGCCACTTTCGCGCAGACCTGTACCATCGTTTGTCGGTGTACCCCGTTTTGATTCCACCCTTGCGGGAGCGGGGAACTGATGTGCTTTTGTTGGCCGGATGCTTCCTGGAGATCAATCGGGCCAGACTGGGTATCAGAAGCTTGCGTCTGGATGCGAACGCGGAGCAGGCCTTGCTGGCCTACCCCTGGCCGGGCAACGTGCGTGAACTGGAGCACGCCATCAGCCGAGCAGCGCTGAAAGCGGCGAACACGATGCAAGAGCGCAACCAGATCATCACGGTTGACCCCCGCTGGCTGGGGCTCGACCTCGGTGCCGAAATTGGAATCCTGCAGGGAAGTGATTCACCTCCGGAATCGATCCAGCCGTCCTCCGCACTGCCGTTGAAACAGCAGGTCGAGATGACGCAACGCACGGCAATAAGGCAGGCACTCAGCCGCTGTCATGGCAACTGGTCAGCTGCTGCACGTGTGCTGGACGTGAATTCAAGCAATCTTCACAAACTTGCCAGGCGTTTGGGTTTGAAGCAATGACCGGGCATCGTCCGGGCAGTCGCACGCCGCGTTTCTCGTGATCATCATTGCCAGAGGCACAAAGAGTCGCGGGTCGCCTGCCTATGCATGTCGCCCACCGTCAGATCAAAAAGCTACACCACGTCGCGGGACACGATCGGCGGCCTTCAGCGGCGATCATCGCCCTGATCAGTCTCGCCAATCTTCAGCGCAGACCCGCTGGCATCCTCTCCATAGTCCTGGCGCCGGACCTCAACGCCGTCGCAGTGCGACAGTCGCAGGCTTTTCAGGGGGATCGAGCCGCTTCAGCAGATTCTGTTCCGCGCGTGTCCGGACATCGTCCGGGCCGAGGGCAGCAGCGATGATCGTCGCACCCTCCCGCATCAGCTTCAAACCTGCCTTGCGCTCGCCGTGGTCGTAGCGCCACTGCCCGTCGCGGGCGGCGATATAGCCGAGATACCACTGGCCCTGGGTGAGCCGCCGGCGCGCGTCTTCGAGATTGGCGGCGAGCAGTGCCCCGGCTTCCGCATCGTTGCCGGTGGCGCGCAGCGTGTCGGCCAGCATCACACGGATACGCAGCGCCTCGACGTCGTCACTGCGTCCGGCGGCGTCGATCCGGGCAGTCGCCTTGCGCAGCAGAACCAGTGCTTCCTGGCTGCGCCCGTTGGCGGACAGGGCCTCGATCAGCGGCACCAGACCCTGCACGGTCGGCAGCGAGGTGGGCCCGTAAAAGTTCACCCGCCAGCGATAGCTGCCGTCCAGCAGTGGAATGGCTTCTTCGTAGCGCCCGAGGAACGTCAGCGCCCGGCCCAGGTAGACGCGAGCGGTAACGAAGAACGGATGGTCCGCGCCGACGGTTCCCATGAGACTGTCGATAACGCTCTGGAACAGCTCAATGCCGCGCTCGGCCTGTCCGGACTGGGCCAGAGACTGTGCCCACTGCAATCGAGCTTCCGCCAGCCGCGGATTATCCGGCTCGTAGAGGCGGCGCATTCGCTCAACCGCTTCCCTCGCCAAAGGCTCGGCGTCACCGGCGTTGCCGCTGATGTCCTTCAGCACACTTGCGACCCAGAGCATGCGCGCGATGGTCGGATCATCGGGGCCGAGTTCGGTGCGTGCCTGCTGCACCAGTTCGACGATGCGGCCGCTGCAGTCGGCCAGCCACATGGCGCCGGCCTGGGCAATGCAGTCGGCAAAATGCAGGCCCCATTCACCCTCGTACCACATGTCCGGGTTCGGACGGCCTGCAGCAACCTCAGCGTCGCGGATACGGCGGGAGACTTCGCCCATCTTGTCGAAGCGCATCGGAATCCGGTACGCCTCGCGCAGCGCAACGCGCACGTCCTGCGTTTCGCGTGCGGCCGGGCCGAGCAACTGCGCGAACGTCTGCTCGGATTGCAGCAGTTGCGCCTCCGCCTTGTTCATCGCGCCCAGCGTGCCGTAAGCGGAACCGATCACTTTCTGCAGCCGCGCACGCGTCAGCGGTTGTTCGCTGAAGCGTTTGGCCAGCCGCTCGGCGCCCACATCCAGCAGATCGCGGACGCGCAGGTTCGGTGTGCCGGACGCCCGCGGATCGGCCGAAGTCAGCAGGTCATCGATCAGAAAATCCGCCGTCGCCCGCGCGGCTGCGGCCTGGGTCGCCGCGTCCCGGCGTGCGCTCTCCGCTCGCAGATACAGCGCGGCGCTGAGTACGGCGCCCAGGGCAAACGTCGCCGCAAGGCCAAGCAGCAGACTGCGTCGGGCCTGGGCGCGCTCGAGCGCAATCTGCGTGCGTTCCGCCTCGGCAGCACGCTGCTGCTCGCGCGTCCAGTCGACACGTCGCGCATCCAGCCTGCGCAGTCGCACGGCGAGCTGCTTCGCATCCGCCAATCGCAGTAGCGGGTCTCCGGCAGCCGCCAGCGCGATGTCTTCACGCAGCAGCGGATCGGCCACCTGCTGCTCCCAGCCCGGAGCCGGCACACGCCGGAAGTCGGCGACCACCAGCTGGAACAGCAGGATGCCGAGCGCATAGATATCCGCCGCAACGGTCGCCGGCTGTCCAGCCATCACCTCCGGTGCCAGATACAGCGGTGTGCCACTGATGCCGGGGTTGATCAGCGTCTGCGTGAAGCCAAGCTGGGTGATGCCCATATGGCTGAAGCGTTCCGGGTCCAGCGCCCGGCCGGCGGCGAAATCGCAGAGGCAGGCTTTCGGAATCGCATCGCCGTCATCCACCATGATGATGTTGGACGGCTTGATGTCCTTGTGCAGCACGCCGACAGAGTGGGCAGCGGCGAGTGCCGTCGCGCACTGCGCGGCGATCTCGATCCGGACATCCAGCGCAACCGCGGCGACGCCGCCCTGCGCAGCGCACCAGTCTTCCAGATTGCCGAGCGCCGAATACGCGGTTTCCAGGAAGTAGGGTGGCTCCTCGATATTCCAGTCCAGAATCCGCACGAACTGGCCATGCTCACCGAGCGACTGCAGCAGCACCCGGCCCAGCGTGATCTCACGCTTGAGTGCGGAAAGGCCGTCCGCATCGCGTGCAAACTTGATGACACGCTGCTCCGATGAACTGTTGCGCACCGCGAGCCAGACCTCGCCGTGCGCGCCGGACGACAGCTGACGCTCCAGACGCCAGTCGGCGCGGCCTGGCACCGCCGTGCCCACCTTGAGCTTCAAAGTATTCGCCGGTGTTACCGGGGTCGACGGCATCTGCCTGATGACATTGGCCACCAGACGATAGCCGAAACGCGGCACCGTGCGGACGATTGACTGATCCTGATCGTTCAGCGCCGTGCGCAGCTTGGCCACGCAGTTGGTGACCACGCTGTCGGACACCACCCGGGTCGGCCACAGGCCTTCCAGGATTTCGTCGCGCGTTACCACCTCACCGACGTGCCGCAGCAGGAACATCAGCAGTTCCAGCGGCTTCGGCTCCACGGTCACGATCTGGCCATCGACGCGCAGCTCCATCGATGTCTCGTCCAGCACCGCCGCCCCGAACTGCCAGCGTAAGCGCCCGGCTGGCTCCGTGGCGTCGGCGGCGGTTTCGTTCGCGGCCGCATCGGCAGCGTGATGATTGCGTGCATCGGACATCGTCAAAGACAGCGTCTCCCCGAAACGCGGCAGCCTTGCTGGTTCAATTGTTGGCTCGCGCGCAAGCCGTCGCAGGCGGCGGTACACGCTACTCAGCGCCACGCTCGCGTGCATCGGCAGGATTTTGTCCTGCTGCGGTAGTGCCAGCGTGGTGACGCAGCTTACTGGACGTTTTCCCGCAATATCAATTCATTGGCCGTGGTTGCAGATGCGCCGATAGAAAACCGATAGAAAAAGAACAGCATGCCGTGAGGACTTGCCGGGCACGGCTTGCGACAGTCCGACGCTGGGGAAAAGGGCCGCGAGGATCAGCGGTTCACCACGGGGAGTGTCGCAGATGGGCTTGATCGGATGGGT
>JBFFJL010000024.1:0-17760 GCA_041555955.1 Nevskiaceae bacterium | reverse complement strand
GCATCGCGTTGCGTTGCGATGCCGACGACATGGGTTTAGGGCGTTGCGGATTGGGTGAATGCCCAACCCTGATCGCTGAAGGTGATCGTGCCGGTGACGCCGCTGAGCTTCACCTCGGTGAAGCGCGTCGGGCCGAGATAGCGCGCGACGAATTCCTGCACCTTGGCCGGCTGGTTGGCGAGGTCGTCGTAGAGCGCCTGCGGGATCTCGATGGCGCCGTTGAAGCGGCGCGGTTGCTCGTCGAGGCCGCGGGCGCGTTCGAGCTGGCGGATGACGTCGGTGGTGTGCAGGGTCAGTTCGAAGAACTGGTCGGGTGCGGTGTGGATGCGCAGCGTCGCCGGTGAGCAGTAGGTGCTGAATCCGAGCAGCTCGGCGGCCCAGTCGCTGTCGCCTTCGATGTGCTCGCGCTCGCCGAGCGTCGGCAGTGCGTCCAGGTTGTAGCCGTAGTCCAGGCCGGGAGACGGGCCGAGCACGCGGGCGACGGTATCGCTGCCCGAAATGTCGAGTTCGGTGCCCTTGAGCGGCGCGTCGGTGCGTACGAAGATCCAGCTGTTGTCTTCGGCGGCGATGTCGCGTTGCCAGTAGCCGCTGTGACCCGTGCCGTCGAGGCCTTCGACGCGCAGCACGCGGTGAATAATGTTCTCGCCGACTTTGTGAATGCCGAAGTGATGGGTGATGCGACCCGTGATGCGTGGCTGTTTGACCCAGTCGAAGCTCGGTAGCTGGATCGCCGGATTGGCGGCACCGCGCTGGTCTTCGTAGCTGTAGTCGAAGAACACGTCGTCGGCGCCGGCGAGGTCGAAGTCGTAATGCCGCGTGTAGATGTCGCCGTAGCGGGTGATGACGGCGACGGTGGAGCCGCTGGCGGTGAGGTTTACCATCTGCAGTCGGCCGCCCTCGGGGGCACACATGCCATAGCTTTCGTCACGCGGCAGCCACGGGTCGACGTAGATGAGGTCCTGGCCGTCGTCGGCGAGAATCCAGATGTGCGAAACCTTGCCCTGGCCGATCGCGTGCAGGTTGCCGGCGGGATCGGTCCAGTTCTTGTCCTCGGCTGGCGAGATCACGGTCCAGGTCCAGGCCAGATAGTTCTCGCGGATCAGGTGGCCGCTGCCGAGCCAGGTGGGCGGGCCCCAGCGTGAGGTCCAGTTGAACCACTGCGGTGCGTTGAGCGCGTTGTCCATGCCGTAGATGGCGCCGTCGGCGCGGATCGCGGTCATCTCGTCGTCGTCAACGGCAATGCCGATCACCGTGCCATCGAGGCAGGCCGGCATCTGTACGCGATCCCAGGGCTGCACGATGCTGGTGACCTCGGCGTGCGAGCGGAACCAGATGCGACCGTCGCGCAGCGCGAAGTCGTAACGGCGGTTGTAGGTCTCGGTGTCGCCACGCACAAAGCTGCCGCTCGGCAGATCGGCCGGCGCATCGGTGACGGCGTCGGCGGCCAGACCATTTCCGGTGTCCGGCAGGATGTCGACAGCGACCGGATCCGGTGTGCCGATGGTGCCGCCGGGCAGGATGCAGGCGCCGACATCGGCGGCATGGTCGACCTTGACCGTGAACGGGCCGCCGGGATTCGGGACGAAGGCATTGTCGGGCGGCGAGACGCTGAGGTCCGAACTGCCGCTGCAGGCGCTCAGCGCCAGTGAGCCGATCAGCGCAACGGCTTTCAGATCCATCCCAGCGCTCCGAAGCTCAGCGCAGCGACTACGACCACCGTAGCCAGCGTGCCGACCACGGTGATCTGCTGACGTCGGCTCGGCAGGTCGTGAACCCAGTAGCCGACGAGGAAGAACGGCAGGTAGCCGATCAGGAAGATCAGCCACGGCGCGCTCGCGCTCCAGTACGGCCAGTCCCAGGTCAGTGCGCCGATGCGGTTGAGCACGATCTCGACGCCGACGCAGGCGATCGAGTTGGTCACGGCCAGAAACAGGCGGTTGTTCACGCCGAGGATGCGGACGGTACGGTCCTCCGGCAACAGGCGCATCGCGTACAGGCCCATCAAAGCGAACATGAAACTGATCTCGATGTTCAACCCGATGAAAATCTGGAATGCGGATGGGCCGGGAGTGCCCCAGGCCGGGGCGAAGCCGCTGAAGTGCGCGAGCAGGCCGTTCCAGATCTCGTTGATCCAGTCCATCAACCAGAACGCCAGCGCGCCGAGCACGACACTGTGGCGGCGTGCGGCGAGGTTGTCCGCATACAGATACATCACCACCAACAGCAGCGGGATCACGTACCACTGAAAAGTGGCCGGGTCGCGCAGATGCGCCAGGGATTGCGTTGCGGCAGGAGTCATCGCACAGTCGCCTTCAGGAGAATCCGATGACTATACAAACGCAGGCGCCGGTGACGCTCGCGCAAACCGGCCACCGGCTTGCGAATCCCGGCCAGCCCACAGGGGACGCGGGCACGGTATCCGCAGCCTATCTGAATACCCTGCTTGAAGTGGCCGCGCGTGCCGGCGCCGAGCGCGGCGGGCTGCTCGCTGCAGCGGGGATCGATGCGGCGGCGTTGGCGCACAACGCCGGGCGTATCGCGGTCGAACGCATGCTGGACCTGTTCGATGCCGCGATGCACGCCACCGCGGACCCGATGATCGGGCTGCACATGGGCATGCAGGCCCAGCCGCGCAGTTTCAATGCGCTGGGCTACGCGGCGATGAGTTGCCGCACGCTGGGCGAGGCGGTGGATCTGATCCCCCGCTATGAAGGCGTGGTCTACGACGGCGGCACCACGACGCTGCGGCGTATCGGCTCTCGCGTGCATCTATGCTGGAGCGCGGCTCTGCCGCAGCCGGCGGCACCGCGGCTGCGGCCGCTGAACGAGGCGATTGTTGCCGGCTGGCTCGCCTATGGGCGCTGGATCACCGGCCGCGAAGCGCCGATCGAGCAGGTGCGATTCCGCCACGCGGCGCCGCAACAGCAGCTCTGGGCCTATACCGAATTCTTCGGCGTCCGTCCGGATTTTGAGTGCGATGACAACGCGCTGGTGTTCGACGCCGCCTTGCTGGACGTGCCACTGATGCAGCACGACGATGAGCTGCGCGGTTTGATGGAAGCGCGTGCGCAAAGCCAGATCGACCAGCTGCAGGCGATGTCGCCGCTGCTGCGGCAGGTGGTTGCCGAAATCCGTCAGCGCCTGCCGCGTGGGTTGTGCACCACCGCTGCGGTCGCCGAATCCGTCGGCATGAGCGAGCGCAGTCTGCGGCGGCACCTGCAGGCCGAGTCACACAATTTCCAGTCAGTGCTGAATCAGGTGCGCTACGAGCAGGCGCAGGCGTATCTGCGCGATCCAAGCCTGAGCGTGGTGGAAGTCGCGCTGCTGCTGGGGTACGCCGAGCAGAGCGCATTTTCGGCGGCGTTTCGCGCCTGGTCCGGCTGCAGTCCACGGGAGTATCAGCGTGCGCAGCGGCCGCCCGCGGTCGATGCCTGAACCACGCCAGGAACACGGCGCATGTCCGGCCTGATCGGTTGGTTGTTGCTGGCACCGGTGCTCGTCGGTGTGCTGTGCATGGTGCTGCATGATTTCACCGGTAACCCGGGGTTCGCGCTTGTGGGACAGATCGCGGCCGGCTTTGCGCTGACCATCGTCGTGCTGAGCGCGGGCGCGGCGTGGCGGGCGCGCCGGCACCAGAAGTCACAGGATTGAGCGGGCTGCGTCCCCGGTCCGGCTCTCGCCTGAACAGACGACGCAGCGACGAGGCCGGGGGCTACACTGTCGGATCGGTTCGCAGGGGGAGCGCAGGTGTCGGTCAACT
Organism: Nevskiaceae bacterium; assembly: GCA_041555955.1. Lineage (GTDB taxonomy): Bacteria > Pseudomonadota > Gammaproteobacteria > Nevskiales > Nevskiaceae > Solimonas. The sequence goes on along the minus strand of JBFFJL010000024.1, from coordinate 14,000 downwards.
ACAAACAGATCCAGATCAGTTTCAAGACGCGATTCTGGATCGTGATTTTCCGCTGGTTGCTGAAGCCGTGGCTGGGGCGGGTGATCAAGGCCTCGCATTACAAGATTTCCAGGGTGCAGGTGTTTCTTGGCAGCCGACCGATCCGCTACACCGCCGGCCTGAGCTGGGAATACCGCATCATCAACCGCGTGCCCGGGCCGGTCATCGGTGATTTCGATAACACCAGCAAGACCGCGATCCTGTGGCTGCATGGCGGCGCGTTCGTGATTCCGGCGTCGAACGACGCGCACGTCCCGACCTTGGCGCGCCTGTGCCGTGATCTGGATGCGGTCGGCTTCATGCCCGATTACCGGCTGGCGCCGTTCAATCGCTTCCCGGCGTCGCTGGACGATTGTGAGCGCGCCTACCGCGGCCTGCTCGATCTGGGCTTCGCCGCCGAGCGCGTGGTGGTTTGCGGTGACTCGGCCGGCGGCAATCTGACCTTGGGCCTGCTGCAGCGCATTCGCAAGCACGGCTGGCCGATGCCGGCCTGCGCTGTGCCGATCTCACCGGTCACCGAGATGGGGCGCGCACACTTTCCGCCGTCGCGCGGCTTGAATGCCAAGCGCGATCCGATGATTCCGATCAAGGCGATGTCCATGGTCGACGATCTCTATGCCGGCGACTGGGATGCATCCGATCCGGAGCTGTCGCCGCTGTACGCCGACTACACCGGCTTTCCGCCGTTGTTCTTCCTGGCCGGAGAAACCGAAGTGCTGCTGGATGATTCGGTGATGGCGGTACGCCAGGCGGTTGCCGCCGGGGTCGACGCCCGCGTTGACGTCTGGCCGGTGATGCCGCATGCGTTTCCATTATTCGAAAGTCTTCTACCCGAAGCGAAGATCGCGCGGCACGATATAGCGGCATTCATGCGCCGCTGCCTGCCTGAAGAGACGGGCGCGGGCGTTGCCGTTTCACCCGGACTGCGGGTGATCAAGTAAACCAACCATGGGGTCGCCTGGCGACCGGAGGAGTTGCGAGATGGCCGATTCGCCCTACCTGAATGAGTATCGTCGTTCTCAGCAGAATCCCGCCGCGTTCTGGGCCGAGCAGGCCGAGGCGCTGCACTGGGACCGCCGCTGGAATTCGGTGCTCGATGAGAGCGATGCGCCGATGTATCGCTGGTTCTCCGGCGCGCAATTCAACACCTGCTACAACGCCCTGGACCGTCACGTCGACGGCGGACGCGCCGATCAGCTCGCGCTGATCTACGACAGTCCGCTGACCGGCAGCAAGCAGACCTTCACCTACCGCGAGCTGCGCGACCGTGTTGCGCGCTTCGCCGGTGCGCTCAAGGCCCAGGGCGTGCAGAAGGGCGAGCGGGTGGTGATCTACATGCCGATGGTGCCGGAAGCGGCGATCGCGATGCTGGCCTGCGCGCGCATTGGCGCGATCCATTCGGTGGTGTTCGGGGGCTTCGCGGCGCCGGAGCTGGCCAAGCGTGTGGACGATGCCAAGCCGGTGCTGGTGGTGACCGCGTCCTGCGGCATCGAGCCGGGGCGCCAGATCAACTACAAGCCGCTGCTGGATCAGGCGCTGGAGCTGGCGGCGCACAAGGTCAGGTCCTGCATCATCCTGCAGCGGCCGCAGTGCCAGGCATCGCTGGTGGATGGTCGCGATTTCGATTGGCACGACGTTGAGTCGAAAGCTGAGCCCGCGGCCTGCGAGTCCCTCGCGGCGACCGATCCGCTGTATGTGCTGTACACCTCCGGCACCACCGGCAAGCCCAAGGGGGTGGTGCGCGATCACGGTGGCCACGCGGTGGCGCTGAGCTATTCGATGCAGGCGGTGTACAACGTCGAGCCGGGCGATGTGTTCTGGGCGGCGTCGGACGTCGGCTGGGTCGTTGGCCACTCGTACATCGTCTACGGCCCGTTGCTGTATGGCTGCACCACGATCATGTACGAGGGCAAGCCGGTCGGTACGCCGGACGCCGGCGCGTTCTGGCGCGTGATCTCGGAATACAAGGTCAAGGCGTTCTTCACCGCGCCGACCGCGTTCCGTGCGATCAAGAAGGAAGATCCCAACGGCGAACTGTTGAAGCAATACGACATCTCGTGCCTGAAGACACTGTTTCTTGCGGGCGAGCGGTCCGATCCGGACACGATCCAATGGGCTCAGGCCATGCTCAAGGTGCCGGTGGTCGATCACTGGTGGCAGACCGAGCTGGGCTGGCCGGCCATCGCCAACTGCCAGGGCCTCGAGCCGATGCCGGTCAAGCCGGGTTCGTCATCGGTGCCAGTGCCGGGTTTTGACCTGCAGGTGCTGGATGCCGATGGCGCCGTGATGCAGCGCGATGAGATCGGCAATCTGGCGATCAAGCTGCCGCTGCCGCCGGGTGCGCTGCTGACGATGTGGAACAACGAAGCCGGCTACAAGGAAAACTACCTGGATCGCTATCCGGGTTACTACCTGACTGGCGACGCCGGTTACATCGACAAGGACGGCTACGTCTGGATCATGTCGCGCATCGACGACATCATCAACGTCGCCGGGCACCGGCTGTCGACCGGCGCGATGGAAGAAGTGCTGTCAGGGCATCCCGATGTGGCCGAGTGCGCTGTGGTCGGCGCGGCCGATGACATGAAGGGCCAGTTGCCGGTGGGGCTGGTGGTGCTGAAGACCGGTGTCACCCGGCCCGAACACGAGATCGTCAAGGAATTGATTGCCCGCGTGCGTGCGCAGATCGGCGCCGTTGCTGCGTTCAAGGAAGCCTATGTCGTGCAGCGCCTGCCGAAGACGCGGTCGGGCAAGGTGTTGCGCGCCACGATGCGCGCGATTGCAGATCACCGGGAATACACCACGCCGGCGACGATCGACGATCCTCGGATTCTCGAAGAAATCGAGTCGGCTTTGAAACAACGTCACGGCTGAGCACGGCGCGGCGACGCGCAGCGGCTGGCCGGGTCGAGTCGAGGAGGCTGGTGATGATGCTGAAGTGGACGATGCAAACGGCGTTTGCCGCTGCCATGGCGCTGGTCGTCCCGATGACGGTTTTGGCTGCAGCCGAAGAGGCGCCACCACGCACGGACTATCTGAGCTTTGCCCAGGGCGCACTGCCGGTCGCGGTGATCGGCGGCGACGCGGTCAAGGCCGGGCTTAGCCAGGCAATGCAGGCGATCGACGGCAATCCGGGCGGCTATCTGTTCGCGTCCAAGGCCGCGGTCGACACCCGAGTCGAATTTGTCTACCGCCTGCCGGCGATGACGACGTTCGACCGGTTCGCAGTGCCCAATGTGCTGGAGACGCCGAGTCCGTCGCAAACGTTTACCCGTCAGCTCGAAGTTCTGGGTAGTGCGCAGGGGCCGCAAGGGCCGTTCACGCCGCTGGCGCGGGCCGACCTGAAGACGCACGCGGCCAAGGGCCAAGTCAGCGAATTGCAGATGCTCGAGCGCCAGCCGGTGCGCTGGATCAAGCTGGCCTTGACGGGCGGCATCGACATCCAGCGTGACGCGATGTTCTATGAGTTCAGCGAGATCGTCGGCAACGGCGCACAGGACGCGGTGCCATTGTCGGAGGAATTCAACGGCAGCTGGCGTGGACGTGGTTTCAAGATCGCGCTGCAGCAGCAGGGCGCCGTCGTCAGTGGCTGTTATGAGCCCAACGGCGAGCTGCATGGGACGGTCAGCGGCAACATCCTGCGCGCGCGCGGGATCGGTCGGGACGACGGCGTCGAGAGTCTGTTCATCCTGATGCCGGACCGCGATGGTGCGCTGACCGGCGTGAGTTCAAGCAACGGCGCACCGTTTCGCCCGCTCGGAGGCGATCCGGTTGACGCCGCGTCCGGTCCACGCTGCGCGCGCCCTCAACCGGCCGATCTCGGCTGCGGCGCGGTGATCCATGCGATCCGGTTCGGCTACAACTCGGCCGAGCTGAGGTCTGAGTCGGCCCCGGTTCTTGACTCGCTCGCGCACGGCTTGCAAAGCGTTGGTGATGGCCGGGTCACCATTGAGGGGCATACCTCCAGCGAAGGTGATGCCGCGTACAACCAGTCGCTGTCGGAGCGTCGTGCTGCCGCAGTCGTGGCGGCGCTGCAGCACCGGGGTCTGCAAGTGCAGAATCTGAGCGCGGTCGGCAAGGGTGAATCGCAGCCGATCGCGAGTAACGATGACGAAGCCGGGCGTTCGCTGAATCGCCGTGTCGAGGTCGTCTGTAGCGAATAAGCCAGCCGTTTTTTCGGCGGGCATTGATGAATCAGGGGGGAGTGGCATGAGTCGATGGACCGTGGCGGATATACCGTCGCAGCAGGGCAAAGTCGCCGTCGTCACCGGTGCCAGCAGTGGCCTCGGGCTCGAAACCGCTGCGGCGTTGGCGGGTGCGGGTGCGCAGGTGGTGATGGCCTGCCGCACGCCGGCGCGTGCGGAGCCGGCATTGGCTCAGGTGCGGCAGCTGCATCCGCAGGCGCAGGTCGAGCTGATGGCGCTGGATCTGGCGAGTCTCGACTCCGTCCGCGCGTTTGCGGCCGCGTTCAACGCGCGTTTCGGCAAGCTCGATCTGCTGTGCAACAACGCCGGCGTGATGGCGCTGCCGCTGGAGCGCACGGTCGATGGCTTCGAGATGCAGATGGGCACCAATCATCTGGGCCACTTTGCGCTGACCGGGCTGTTGCTGGACCGCTTGCGTGCGGCGCCAGCAGCGCGCGTCGTCAGTGTCGCCAGCCTGGCGCACCGTGCCGCCAAGGGCTTCGACGTCGATGACCTGAACTGGGAACGCGGTCGCTACAGCGACTGGGAATCCTACGGCCGTAGCAAGCTGGCGAATCTGTTGTTCACCTTCGAGCTGGACCGGCGCCTCAAGCAGCAGGGGTTGGGCGCCATCGCTGCGGTGGCCCATCCGGGCTACGCGGCGACCAATCTGGGCTTCAACGGTACGGCGTTCACGCGCAGTGCGATTGGCCGTCTTGTCATGCATATCGGCAATTCGATCATCGCGCAGCCGGCCGACATGGGCGCGCTGCCACAGCTGTATGCGCTGACTGCGGAGGATGTACGGGGTGGCGATTACTACGGCCCGCGGGGACCGATGCAGTTTCGCGGCTACCCGACCGCGGTCGACTGCCGGCCGAAGGCGCGTGATCCGCAGCTGGCGGCACAGCTGTGGGCGCGCTCCCAGGACCTCACCGGCGTGCGCTATCTGTGACGTTCGGCAGCGCCTGGGGCCATGGCGTTAAGATGCTCCCATGAGTACCTTGAACATGTCTGCTGCACATGAAGCGGGTGGTAATACGCCCGCGTTTCGCAATGTCTTCATCACCGGCGGGGGCAGTGGCCTCGGCGCCGCCCTGGCGCAGGCGCTGACCCGGCTCGACTGGAATGTCGCCATTGCCGGGCGGCGCACGGACATGCTGCAGGCGGTATCCGACCGCACCGGTGCACAGGCCTTCGTGCTGGACGTCACGGATGCAGAGGCGGTTGAGGCGGCGATTGCCGGATTCGCGCCAGACGCGCTGGTGTGCTGCGCGGCGATCCTGGGGCAGGGCAGCGTCTACGGTGATCTGGACGCCGAGCGCTTTGCCGAGGTTCACGCCATCAACGTGTCCGGCACGTTCAATGCCTGTCGTGCGGCGATGCGCCTGTGGCAGGAGCGCGGCATCCACGGCGACATCGTCAATGTCTCGTCGCTCGGCGGGCTGCGCGGGATGCAGCGCTTCCCGGGCTTCGCCGCCTACGCTTCATCCAAGCACGCGGTGATCGGTCTGACCGAAGCGCTGGCGATCGAGGGCAAGCCCTATGGCATCCGGGTCAACGCGGTGGCACCGGGCACGATGCGTACGGCGATGACGCAGCAGTTGGGGCTGCAGCCATCCACCACGGTCGAAGACGTGGTGCCGACGATTGAATTTCTGCTCGACCGCGCGCGCTCGGCGTCCTTGAACGGAACCACGGTGGAGATTCACTGCAATGACGACTGACCTCCGTCCGGTCGTGTATCTGACCCGGCGCGAGACTTTCTGTGCTGCGCATCGGCTGTGGTCGGACCAGCTCAGCGACACCGAGAATCACGCGTTGTTCGGCCACTGCGCACGCGAATTCGGCCATGGACACAACTACGTGCTGGAAGTCACCGTGCGTGGCCCCATCGATCCGAAGACCGGGGTCGTGGTCAATGTCACTCAGATCCGCGATGCCACGCGAGACCTGCTTTTGGACGATGTCGACCACCGGCATCTGAATCATGATTCGGTGCTGTGCCGTGGCATCAACCCGACCGTTGAGAATCTTGCGGTGCTGTTCTGGACCGTGCTGCGCGAGCATTTCGGCGAGTTGCTGTACGAAATAAAACTGCACGAGACAGAAAAGAATTGGGTCGTCTACCGAGGAGAAACGACCGCATGGGGACACGATGGATAGCGGCAACGACCGCACTGCTGCTGTGCGCCTGTAACGGCGCGACCACACCTGCCGGAACATCCGACGCGGCTGAACCGCCGCTGGAAACCGATGTGGCGACGCTGGACGCGGCGCTGGACTGCACCGCGTTCGAGCATCCGGACAAGCCGCCGGTCTTGCTGGTCCACGGCACCTTTACCACTGGCTTCGAGCAATACGACTGGACCTACAAGCCGCTGCTGATCGAGCGCGGCTACGATGTCTGCACCGTCACTTATCCGGATCGCGGCTTCGGCGACATGCAGATCTCGGCCGAGTACGTCGTCTACGCGCTGCGCAAGATTCACCACGACAGCGGACGCAAGGTCGCGATGATCGGCCACAGCCAGGGCGTCAGCGTGCCGCGCTGGGCGATCAAGTGGTGGCTGTCGGCGCGCAATGCGGTCGACGATTTCGTGCTGCAGGCCGGACCCAATCACGGCACCGATGTAACCCTGTTGACGGCGACAGTCCCGGCCCTGACCGGCGGCCTGGTGGGCCTGCCCGCGGTGTTCTTCCAGTTCGCGCCGGATTCGCAGTTCATGGCTGCGACCAACGCGGGAGACGAGACGCCGGGCGATATCTCCTACACCGCGCTGTACACACAGTTCGACGAGCTGGTGCAGCCGGTCAGCCCGGTGCCCACGGCGGCACTCGAATTTGGTGTCGACAACCCGAAGGTCAGCAACATCCTGATCCAGGATATCTGCCCAGGACGCTTCGTCGATCACGTCACGATCGGCCTGCTCGACGCCGTGGCGTTTGCCTTGTCACTGGACGCAATCGAGCATCCGGGGCCAGCGGATGTCGAGCGTGCCGGCGGTGCCGAGCTGTGCAATGCACTGCCGATCGTGCCGGATCTGGTGCTGGCGCCGCTGCCGGATCTGCTGTCGGGCGTGGTCGGTGCAGTCATGCAGGAAAGCGGATTGCCGGGGCTGCATCTGACCAGCGAAGAGCCTGCGCTGAAGCCGTATGCGCAATAGGGCGCAAACGTTTTGCCATCGGGTCGACGCGCCCGATGGTGGCCCGGCATCCCGGCGCGAGGAAAACTCGAGATGGCTTTAGGACTGGTGGCGATGAGTCAATTAGTGACAGTGCCCAAGGATCTTTCGGCGGTGAGCCGGATCGATCATGCGGCGGAGTGTCGGCCGGAGGATGTGGGCATGAGCAGTGATGGCGTCGCCCGCATCTGGCGCGCGACCCAGCATCTGTATCGCAGCGGGCTGCAGCCGGCGATCACCCTGGTCTTGCGCCGGGGTGGGAAAGTGGTGATGAAGCGTTCGATTGGCGCGGTACGCGGCAACGGACCTGGCGAAAGCGGGCCGGTCGAGGTGCTGCAGCCGGACTCGCCAATCTGCCTGTTTTCCGCATCCAAGGCGGTGACCGCGTTGCTGGTGCATCAGCTGGCTGAGCAGGGCAAGCTGAAGCTTGAAGATCGCGTGGTCGACTACATCCCCGAGTTTGGCGCCCACGGCAAGGACCGCGTGACGATCCGTGCGTTGCTGGCCCATCGCGCCGGCATTCCGAAGTTGCCGATTCACCATCCGGATCCAAGCCTGTTGCGGCACTGGGATGCGATGGTTCACATGCTGTGTCTGGCGCCGCCATTCGACCAGCGTTTCGAGAAGCAGGCCTACCACGCGCTGACCAGCGGCTTCATCATCGGCGAGCTGGTGCAGAGGGTCAGCGGGCGCCCGCTGCGCGAAGTGCTGCGCACGCAGATCAGCGAGCCGCTGGGGCTACGTTACCTGGACTACGGGCTGGCTCCGGAGCTGCGCGATCTGTCGCCGCGGCATCACCTGACCGGCCCGACGCCGGGCTGGCCGCTGACGGCAATTGCCAAACGCGTGCTGGGTCTGGACTTCGCGCGCGCGGTTTCGGCCTCCAATGACGAGGCGTATCTGTCCAGCGTGGTGCCGGCCGGCAACATATTCGCCAGCGCTGATGATGTCGGCCGCATTTTCCAGATGCTGCTGGATCGCGGTCGCTTCAACGGCGTGCAGGTGATGCAACCCGAAACGGTTGCTGCGTCGATCCGGCCGGCCGGGGGCATTCAGTTCGACCGGACCCTGGGGATTCCGCTGCGTTTCTCCCCCGGCTTCATGCTGGGGCAAAACCCGGTGGGCCTGTGGGGGCCGAACTGTCAGAGCGCGTTCGGCCACATCGGGTTCATGACGGTGCTGTGCTGGGCCGATCCGCAGCGCGACATCTCGGTCGCGCTGCTGAATACCGGCAAGTCGGTCTCCCCCACGGGATTGCTGCGGACTGCCGCGCTGGTTGCGGCAATCACGCGGTCCTGTCCACCGGTCTGAATCGAGCGGTGCCGAATCAGGGGGCGTAGAGCGTCTCGATCGGCGCGCACAGCGATGGCTGCCGGCCTTCTTCCTGCTGCGCCATGACCTCGGCCAGCACGACGCCAGCGTCCGGCAGCGGCGGTTGCGTCAGGGCGCCCAGGGGATCGTCGACGCTGCGGGTGAAGGTCCAGCAGGGCGTGCTGATCTGGACCTGGTGCAGGTCGGCCAGCAGCGCGCCGACGATGAAGCGCTCGTCGCCAAAGTGATTGGCGAGGAAGGCCTGTTGCGCGGCCGGCAGCTGCGCGCGCGCATCCCAGAGTTGATGCGGGACTTCGACCGCGCCGCGGTAGTAGCGTGGATACAGGTCGAGTCCGCGTGCGCGACGCTCCTGGCGCAATCCATCGGTCGAATGCAGCACCAGATCGAGCGGAGCCCCGTCAATGTCGATGCGCAGCGTCGTTGGTGAGCAGTAGGGGTTGAAGCCGGTCAGCGTCGCCGGGTAGCCGTCGATACTGCCTTGATAGACGAAGTCTTCTGCAGCGACGCGAGTGTCGTTGGCCAGCGGCAGCGCGCGACCCTGCAACGGCTCTCCGGTGAGGACGAAGTGCCATGCACCGGCGCCGGTTTCGGCTTGGTCTTTCTGCCAGTAGCCGGTGTTGTCAGAAGGGTCCTGGCCTTCGATGCGCATGACTCGGTGCTCGGTGCCGGGGCTGAGTTTGCGCAGGCTGATGCGGTCGGTGATCGTGCCCGGTATCCGCGGATGGTGGATCCACTCCGGGCCGGGCAGCTGGATCATCGGGGCGTCCACGCCGTCCTGATCACGCCACGAGTAATCGAGAAAGACGCTGTTGGCGCCGGAGACGTCGAATTCATGGAGGCGGGTATAGATTTCGCCGTCCGCGGTCACCACCATCACCGTCGAGCCGCTGCCGGAAAGTCCGGCCAGCGCAACGGTTCCGCGTTCAGGCGGGCACACCTCGCGGCTGTCATCAACCGGCAGCCATGGATCAAGGTAGGTGATGTGCCGACCGTCACCGCGCAGCAGGTAGACCGTGAGAATCCCCCAAGGCTTCTGCTGGCGGCCGCCGCCATCGATGAAGTACTGGTCGACGCCGGAATGCAGCTCGGACGCGGCCCAGTCGCGCACGTCATCGGGAATGCTCGCGCCCAGATCGGTCCAGAAGAACGGCCCCCAGCGGCGTGTCCACGGACTGATGCCGATATCGGCCTGCCCGATGTCCAGCGTGTAGATGTCGCGCTGCGCATTCAGCGCCAGCAGCACATAGCCGTCGGCGGAGATTTCACTGACTTGGCCATCGAGGCAGCGCGGCATCAGCAAGGCGCGCCACGGTGCATCGGTCCCGGTGACTTCGAGGTTGGGCTTCAGATAGATGCGGCCCTCGCGTATCGCGAAGTAATGATCGGCGGTATAGGTCTCGGTACGTCCGCGCAGATGCACCTGTTGCGGCAGGGTTGCCGCAATCGCCTCGCTTGCAAGCGCGCCGTCGCTGGTGACGTTGTAATCGCCCAGATCGATCGGCGGTGCGACGATCAGTCCGGTGCTGCCGAGATAGTCCTCGGGACAGGTGATGTCCGGCAAGGTGCGAATGCCGGGAAAACGGTTGAACACCGACGACGTGGCCGATGGCGTTTCTTCGGGATTCGCGACGGTTGGCGTGGACACGCCACTGCTGCTGCCGCAGGCGGACAACACACCCCCCGCAGCCAGGACCATGCCTGCCCACGCTGCTCGGTTCACGCGGCACTCCTCCGACTGTTGTTATGTCACGCAGTATAGCTAGGCACTGCGAGACCAGTCGTCAGCGGTGGACCAAGCTGCGCGGGTGTGTTCGCGTCAGTGCTTGGCCGCAGCCGCTTCGTCTTCGCGAATTTTCCGACGGACGAATCCGCCGATGTAGAAGCCCATGACGATGATGAACGCGATAACCCCTGCGCTCATCAGGCCGACATCGGACGTGAACAGATCGTGTACCAGTCTCATGACACTCTCCTTGGCTTGTGGAGCCACAGTGATATGAGCACATTCCGCACATGCAATCACCGGCACGCACCATTGGCGCGCATATTCAATGATCTGCATCAACCGCGGTGTCGTGATCGTCAGTGGACGCTGCGGCCGCCTTTTCGGGGTGCGGCCTTGGAAGCCTTCGTCGCCACTTTGCGCGGCGCCGTCTTGCGTGCTGCTTGCTTCGTCGCCACGGGCGGAGCAATGCCGACGGCCTGTTCCAGCTCGGTCAGAGCATCGCTGGTATAGACCGCCAGACGCTGCAGACGGGGGATGGCGTCACGACACCCGAGGAAGCCGACCGCGACCTTGTCGGCGTAACCGACCAGCGTGATGTTGAGTGCGTAACCGTCGAACAGGAACGACACCGGATACATCGCTTCAAGTTCAGCGCCCATCAGATACATCGGTTTCTTGGACAGAACGACATTCGACAGCACAAAGTTGAAAATCGGAGGCAGCTTCGGCAGTGCGCCAGTCATCTGTCCGAGGATCAGCGGTGACAGGCCGAGCAGCGCAAACTGCGACAGGGCGATCGGAGACATCTCCGAAAGTTCTGCTTTGGCGCGTACACTGATACGGTGAATGCGTGCGAGGCGCTCCGCCGGGTCGGCGAGTTCGGTGCCGAGCGCGCAGACGAAACCGGCGACGGCATTGCCGGCCTTGCCGTCGGGCCGGGCCAGGCCCATCGGCACCGACGCCAGCAACGAACGTTCGGGCAGCGCGCCGTGTTCGAGCAGGTAGCGGCGAATTGCGCCGCCGCAGACGGCCATCAGAACGTCATTGGTGGAGGTGCGGGATTTTTCGCCGATCGCCTTGATTCGGGAGAGATCGAGAATCTGCGTGCCCAGGCGCCGTTGCTGCGTGATCGGAACATTGAACAGGCTGCGTGGCGTGGAGAATGCGGCGCGCGTCTGCGCGTCCTCGCCCTTGCTCATCTTGACCAGGGCTCGCGCCAGATCCGGCAGCGAGCGAACTTGTTCGCCGGCGAGTCTGACCGGTTGCTTGAGGCGGCTCAGAAACGCCTGCCTCTTGCTTTGTGCTGCGTGCTCGGCCGGTTTGGCGCCGAGAACCCAAGGGCCCTCGGCGCTGGTTTCGTTGGGATCGTGCGACAGCCAGCGTTGCACCATGCGCATGGCGCCCATGCCGTCGATCGCGCAGTGGTGAGCCTTGAAGTAAATCGCGAAACGATGGTTTTCCAGGCCCTCGATGATGTGGCATTCCCACAGCGGACGGGACAGGTCCAGCGGATGCGAATGCAGACGTGCGACCAGAATGCCCAGCTCACGTTCACCGCCGGGAAACGGCAGTGCGGAGTGACGCAGGTGGTAGTCCATGTCGACTTCGGTCTCGACCCAGGCCGGCGCCAGCCCGGAAAGCCGGGTATGCGCGAGCTTGCAGTCGAACGGCTTGGGCATGAACGGGTGTTCGCGCATCTGTGCCAGCAGCAGCTGCAGAAAATTGCGAGGCGCATGCTCCGGCAGCTTGAACGTCATCATCGCGCCGACGTGCATCGGCGTGTTGACCGACTCCATGCGCAGAAATGCCGCGTCGATCGGACTCAGGTAATTCATCAGGGTTTCTCTCCTCCCGCAGGTGATTTTCCCTGCGTTTGTCGGCATACGTTGCCCGAAAATTCAGGGCATCGCCACAGTGACGTGTCGGCGACAGGGCGGCGTCACCCCACTGGAGTAGGAAAGGGCTTACTGCATGAGGTGACGATTGGGTAGCGTTTGTCGTGCCGGATTCGTCAATTCGGGTGATGCCCAGGTATCTACGCATTCCTAACATTCTTCGCAAGAACACCCCAACAATGAGGAGACGCGATGGCTGCCTTCGGCCAGACTCGCGAATGGATGCTTGCGGCTTGCAATCAGGGACAGATCCGGCGGGCGTCAACAGCGGCTGCGTTGTCGCTGCTGGCGACGAGCAGTGCGTTTGCAGGATCGTTCGACCTGTTCGGACTCGATGGTTCCTATCAGCTGCAGGCCACCTACGCCTATGCGGTGCGTACCGAAAAGCCGCACGACGGCATCATCAATACGCCGCCCAGCGACGAGATTCCGATTCCGGACTACATCAAGTTCAACGAGTCCAACAACTACGATGACGGCGATCGCAATTTCAAGCGGGGCGCCGTGATCAACAACCGCCTCAGCATGATCGGCGAGCTGCAACTGGAAAAGGACGAGTACGGCATCCTGGTGCGCGGTGACACCTTCTACGATCAGGTCTATCACAGCGCCAACGACAACAACTCGCCGGATACGATCAATCGCACCCATGGCGATCCGAATTATCCGTTCGAAGGCACCGTCAATGAGTTCAGCGATGCGGCGCGCTACTACAGCGGGGGGCGTTCGCGCTTGCTCGATGCCTATGCCTACGGGTCGTGGTATCTAGGGGACAGCTCGGCGCTGAACCTCCGCATCGGCAAGCACATCGCCGCCTGGGGCGAGAGCCTGTTCTTCGCTGGCGTCGCACTGGCGCAGTCGCCCGCGGACGCAACCAAGGCCTCGGTACCGGGCGCGGACGTCAAGAGCATTCTGTTGCCGGTCAATCAGATCTCGATGCAGCTGGCCGTCAATGACAAGCTGACCTTGCTGGGGCAGTACAAGCTCGAGTTCAAGCCGGTCGAACTCAACCCGGTTGGTGAATACTTCTCGGTGTCGGATGTGGTCGGTCCCGGTGCGCAGTTCATCTGGGGCATCGAGAACCCGCTGTACCTGGCCAACTTCTCCGACCTGAACCTGTTGTCCGATGACGTGCCCGAAGCAGTGCAGCTGGTGGTGGATCTGCTGGCGTCGGATCTGCCGACCGGCCAGCTGACCCAGCTGCTGGGTGATGTGCTGAGTCGGCTGGATCCGCTGCTGCCGGACCTGACCTTGCCGCTGGAGGCGATCAACCAGCCGAATGCGCCGCACTACATCAATGTCGTGCGTGGCAAGGACCAGCGCCCCAGCGATTTCGGCCAATGGGGCGTCGGGCTGAAGTACCGGTTGAGTTGGGAAACCACCTTGGGCCTGTATCAGCTGCGCTACCACAACACCACGCCGGCGCCGGTGCAGAATTACGGCTACGCGGTGCTGCTGCCGGGGGTTGGTAGCCTGCCGGATCTGACCACGCGGGCGCTGGGACAGCAGGTGCCGGTGACGTACAACATCCGTTACTTCGACGGCATCGATCTGAGCGCCTTGAGTTTCTCAACCACGCTTTTCGGCATGAACATCGGCGGCGAAGCGATCTACCGCGACGGTGTCGACATCCTGGTCG
>JBFFJL010000023.1:0-17842 GCA_041555955.1 Nevskiaceae bacterium | reverse complement strand
GACCCGCCGGGGCGTCAGCACTATGCCCTCGTAGCGCCCCTGGGGCCGAATGACCCAAGTCTGTTCGATTTTTTGATCCGGCCGCAGCTGGACATAGCCGTGATAACGCAGCCGGGTCTGATAGTGCTGCGGTGACGATTCGAGGCCGTCGCAGGCCACTGCCTTGGCTACATCCAGACGTCCGGCACCCAGCATGCCAACCAGCGCATCCGGTGGTTCCGGTAGCGCATCGCTACCTTGCTCAAGACAGGCGAACAGCTGCTCCTTGTCGTAGCTGGGATGTGCGATGCGCAGAAGCGCCATCGCACCGGCAACCATGGCAGCAGCCTGAGAGCTACCACTCCGGTCCTCATAGCCGGCGGCAACACTGGACGACGCACTCTTGATCTCCACGCCTGGCGCAACCAGATCAATGTAGGGGCCGTAGTTGGCATGGTCCGCAAGCCGGCCGTCGGGAGTGACCGCGGTGACTGCCAGCGCGCTTCGATAGGCCGCCGGATACATCGGCGTATTGCCTGAAAAATTGCCCGCTGCAGCAACGATTACGACATTGCGACGTTCGGCTGTATCGAGGATGGCCTGGTCCGCACCGGACAACGTGCTGTTTGCCCAAGCCGTCAGGACGATATCGGCCTTGGATCGCAGAGCATAGTCGAGACCTTTGTAGGCGTCTTTCAGCAGCGGCTGCGGCGCCTGATCGGCAAGAACCTTGACGGGGAGTATGCGCAGGTAGCGTCCAGCCTGCTCGCCAAACGCCGCTTTCGCCATCTGCGCGATGATGCCGGCCAGATGGGTCCCGTGGTAGTAGGCCGCAAGGCGGTCAGGCGGCGGAGTGATGCCTGCGTCCGAATCGGATAAATCCCAACCGTGCACATCGTCGACAAAACCATTGGCCTCGTCGTCAATCCCGTTGTCCGGCCGTTCATCCTGGTTGCGCCACAGCAGCCCCTGAAAAAGGGGATGAGCGGTCTGCACGCCGTCGTCAACGACAGCGATGACGACGGGTCGATCCGGCGGCGGAATCTCCAGTCGTCGATTTGCACTGATCTGGTCCAGCCAGACGGGAGTGTTGTTCGGAGAGGCCCTCGCCGGAATCAGGCCGGAAAACAAGAAACCACAAAGAACGAGGCCCACCCAAGTGGGCGGGCCTCGATATGGCGTTACTCCAGCAATGAGCTGCGGCAAAGCGGTCAGTGCGTCTCGACGCCGAAAGTCTCACCGATTGTACGATTGGTCAGTCCCGGTCCCTGCCCGAAGCCAACCGGTACACGGCCGCGGAGATCCGGCAAAGCAAATGTGGTCTGTCCATCTCCGCCGTAGATTGTGCCGACCAGAGAGAACAGGGCAGTATTCTGCGCGATCGACATCAACTGTCCGTTACAGAAGGCCCAGCCCTGGGGAGCAAAGTTTCCCGCAAAGAGCATGATTTCCGCAAGGTATGGATCCGCGGAACTTCGAGACGGAAATATGCCCTGGGTCGCGATCACGTAATTCATGCCCAGCGATGGCTGCATGTTGTTTTTCGAGCTCTGCGCAGCAGGTTGGGCCGCAATCCAGTTTGAGCCACTCCAGGTCAACACATCACCGGTCTGGGTCCCAGCCGACAACCCTGAATCGCCCTGCGGACCCTGTGGACCCGTAGCACCCGCCGGTCCGGTGGCACCCGCAGCACCCGCGAATCCCTGCGGACCCTGTGCGCCTGTAGCACCCGCGAGTCCCTGCGGACCCTGTGAGCCTGTGGCACCCACGAGTCCCTGCTGACCCTGTGGGCCTGTAGCCCCTGCGAGTCCCTGTGGACCCTGCGCACCTGTGGCACCCACGAGTCCCTGCGGACCCTGTGCACCTGTAGCACCTGCGAGTCCCTGCGGACCCTGCGCGCCTGTAGCACCCGCGAGTCCCTGTGGACCCTGTGCACCTGTGGCACCCGCGAGTCCCTGCGGACCTTGCGCGCCCGTAGCACCCACCATACCTTGAGCTCCGGTAGCACCCGTAGCGCCCGCCGGTCCGGTGGCACCCGTAGCACCAGCGAGCCCTTGCGGGCCTTGCGGACCTTGTGCGCCAGTAGCGCCCTGTGGTCCGACAGTGCCCATCGTCAAATCGAATTGTCCGACTGGAGCATTGTTTTCTGTCGTCCCCACTTCCAGCAGGTAGGCTCCATCCCCGGGCAGGCCCATACTCGCCAGATCGCAGTAAATCGACTGGCTGCTATCGGCGACACAGGCTCCGGTGAGATCGATGTTGCCGCTACCCCCACCGAGTTTGACCCGCAGGTTGCCATTGGTGGCAAACCCGCTTCCGTCGATGGCGATCGTTTTGGATCCGTAATCGATAAAGACCTGATCGACAACCGGGCCGGTTGACGCGGTGCGCTGCCCCGCCGCGGAAGCAGGCAAGCTGGACAGTCCAAAACAGGACGCGGCCACGGCGATGCTCAACCGCATGAATTTGGTTTTCTTCCGGTACATTGCTGCCCCCTTTTATTCGAAAGCGTTATCAGCCCGACATCAATACTCTATGCGCCACTGAGCAATATCGCCGCGCAAGCACTGTGCGTTCTGCACAAGCGCCGGTTTTAGTCGCGATGAGCTGCAATTTCCCAGACCGAAAAAGTCTACTCCCCGGTTATCAAAATAACCATCGACGACTTTCCCGGTTACTGGGCGAAACGGCTCTACGCCGTAATCACGGACGGGCCTGCAATTGCACAGAGTCCAGATGCCAGCGGTGCCGCAAGCTTCTGCTGTTGTGGGACCGTCCAGATAGGGATCCGTCGACGAACCTCATCCCGAAAACCACGCCTTTGGTATGGAGCCTATTTCTGGCAGCCGCTGATACTCGACCTTAGAAGCGCACCCAGCGCCATTCAGGAGGAGTCATGAACGCACCCGAACAAGTCACCCCACCCCAACCGTTGGTATGGCCGGTGCGGCAAAACGGCGGCGCTGATGCCGCTCATTCCAGCGTGGAGGCGTGCGTTGGCGCCGACGTCCCGGCTGCGGTCGGCTCGGCGCAACTCCCTCCGCCTGCTCCGTTGTCGGCACCCCGTCAGAGCGGTACCAAGCGGAGCCCGCATGCACCGGCACGGAACCCCAAGCCCCTCACAGGGCCAGTCGGTGGCATCTAATCGACAAGCGGAGCCTGTCGCGATGATTTATCTAATGTGCTGTGCAGACAGGCTGTTAGAGTGTGGATAACGCTTTCCCATCGGAGTGCTCCGTGTTCGACATGCCCCCTGGCCGTTGGCCTACGGTCTTATCGCGAGGGACACTCGTGGCCTTGGCGGCGACCCTGATCGCGGCACCGCAGATTGCATCTGCGGAGGCGCTTCCGCTGCAGACCGCAGCATCGGGCGATCTGACCCAGATGTCGCTCGAAGATCTGCTGAGTATCGAAGTCACCTCGGTCTCCAAACGCGCCGAGCCGCTGTCCGACGCGGCGGCGGCCATCACGGTGCTGACCGGAGAGGAAATCCGTCGCTCCGGCGTGCGCAGCATCGCCGAAGCGCTGCGCATGGTGCCCGGCCTGAATGTGGCCCGAACCAACGCACAGGGCTATGCCGTCAGCGCACGCGGCTTCAACAGCAGCTCGGCCGACAAGCTGGAGATTCTGCTCGACGGCCGCAGCGTCTACACGCCGCTGTTCTCCGGTGTTTTCTGGGACAGCCTTGACACGTTCATGCCGGACATCGATCGCATCGAAGTCATTCGCGGGCCCGGCGCAGCGCTGTGGGGCGCCAACGCCGTCAACGGTGTGATCAACATCGTCACGCGACCCGCTGATCAGACGCAGGACACCCGGATCATCGCTTCGGGCGGGATGGAGCAGCGCGGTGCCGTCGGCGTACGCAGCGGCACCCGGATTGGCGATCAGGCCTGGCTTCGCCTTTACGGCATCGCCAAAGAGATCGACCGCAGTCGCCGCGCCGACAACAGCGAAGTCGAGGACGGCGGCCGGACGCAGCAGTTCGGCTTCCGCAGCGACTGGCAGGCCAGCGCACAGGATCAGCTCACAGTCTCCGGCGACTATTTTGACGGCGCGTTTCGCGCCAACGGCGCCACCAGCACTGAGCCGGTGGGCATCGACGTCAACGGTGGTCATCTGCTGGCGCACTGGGCCCGCGGCAACAGCACTGGTGTGCAGTCATCGGCGCAGATGTATTACGACCACAGCGAACGCCGCCAACCGACGATCTACGCTGAAGTCCGCGACACGCTCAGCGTTGAATTGCAGCAGGGCCGCACCCTGGCATCGAATCACTTTCTACTCTATGGCGCCAGCTATCGGACCTCGTCCGACCAGACCGGCGAAGCGCCGGACTATGCCGTGATCTGGGCGCCCTCTGAACGTACGCTGCAGACCTACAGCGCATTTGTGCAGGATCAGATCACATTGTCAGCGACCACGGTGCTGACCCTCGGCAGCAAGTTCGAGCACAACGACTTCACCGGATTCGAGTTCCAGCCGAACATCCGCCTAGGCTGGCATGCAGCGCCGGACGTCTTTGTCTGGAGTTCACTGGCCCGCGCGGTGCGCACCCCCAACCGACTCGATTCCGATATTGCCTTGTACTGCCCCCCGCCGGATGGCTTTCCGGGCACCTGCGGCCCCGGCCTGGCCCGGATCGGCAATCCTGATCTGGACGCCGAAGTGCTGATCGCGCTGGACGGTGGACTGCGCTGGACCGTCAGCCCTGCGGTGTCGATGGATCTGGCTCTGTTTGCCAACCGCTACAGTCACCTCAAGAGTACCGAACGCGATACGCCGGTCGGGCGCTATGCCAACCTGCTGGAGGGCAAGAGCCTGGGTGGCGAGCTGAGCCTGAACTGGCAGGCGAGACATAACGTGCGCGTGCAGGCGTCGTATTCAAATCTCGACCTGACCGTTGAACCACGATCCGGTAGCACTGACACCCAAACCGCCACGCAATGGGAAGGCAGCAGCCCGCAACATCAGGCTGGTCTGCGCCTGAGCTGGGATCCGCATCCGAACTGGACGCTCAACGGTTTCGTGCGTTACGTCGGGGCACTGAACGCCTATGACGTCCCGGCATACACCGAACTGTCGCTGCGCACGGCGTGGCGACTGCGCCCAGGCCTCGAGCTGGCGCTGGTCGGCGACAATCTGCTGGACGACCAGCACGCCGAGTTCGGCGCCGCGCCGAATCGCTCGGAACTCGAACGCGACCTGATGCTGACGCTCGACTGGATGCTGCCGTGACCGATCCTCGCGCATTCATCGCGGCGCTGGTCGTCTCGATCGCGTGCACGGCGGCACCGCTGCGCGCGCAGGCGGCGGAGGCGCTGGAGCTCCAGGTCCGGGCGGCGTTCCTGTTCAATCTCGCCCGCTTCGTGAACTGGCCACCAGACAAAGTCCCGAACACGAGCAGCACGATCACGATCTGCGTCGCCGGAGACGCAGAATTTGCGGCCACCGTGCGGGAGACGATCCACGGCAAGAGCGTCGGCGCGCACGGGTTGACGCTGCAGGTTCCGGCCAACAGCAGCGACCTTGCGCGTTGCCATATCGCCTATTTCGGCGAGGACACTGGGTTGAAGGACATGCTGACCGCGGTGAGCGGAAACCATGTGCTGACCGTGCATAGCGCGCCCGCAGCCCAGCCAGCTGGCGTGGTCCGGCTGTATCTGGAGGAACGCCGAATTCGCTTCGAGGTCAACACCGGCGCCGCCGGCCGTGAGCAATTGCAGCTCAGCTCCAAACTGCTCAGCCTGGCCCAGTTGGTGAATTTGTAGTGTTCACGCGCAACAGATTTCTGCGACAGTTTTCCAATCAGCCGATTCGCAGAAAGCTGACGCTGCTGATGGCGCTGTCCAGCAGCGTCGGTCTGATTCTGTCCGGCATCGCGCTGATCAGCTACGCCTGGAGCACGGCGCGCAACACCGCGATCCGCGACGTGCAATCGGTGTCGCAGATCAGCGCCAACAGCACCTCCGCCGCACTGGTGTTCGGGGATGTCATCGCCGCGCGAGAACTGCTGTCGGCGCTGCGGTCGAAACCGGAGGTCGACAGCGCCTGTCTGTATGCCGAGGACGGCGATGCGTCGCTGCTGTTTGCCGAATACGTGCAGAACGGCGTAGAACCCTGTCCGCCCACGGCGGCCGCAGTCGGCATTCATGAGCATCTGCGTGGCCTGAGCCTGGTTCGTGAAGTCGAACAGAATGGGGATCGCATCGGCTGGTTGCAGGTGCAGGTCAACCTGCAACCGCTGACCCATTCGCTGCTGGTGCAGGTCGGCATCACCATCGCGATTCTCGCCGCAAGCTTTGCGGTCAGTCTCGGGATCGCCTGGCTGATGCAGCCGGCACTGGCCGGCCCCATCCTCGATCTGGCCAACGTAGCCCGACGCATTTCGGAATCCGGCGACTACAGCCTGCGCGCGCGACGCCTGGGCGCCGATGAAGTTGGCCGTCTGGGCGACGATTTCAATTCGATGCTGGATCAGATTGCTGTTCGTGACCGTGATATCGAAACCGCGCGCGACGCCCTGAGCCGGCAGGTCAGTGAAAAGACCGCGGCCAACAAGGAATTGCTTGAAGCGCTGGATCGCTTGAAACAGACGCAGGCACAACTGGTGCAGAGTGAACGTCTGGCCTCGCTGGGCGGCTTGGTCGCCGGCGTTGCGCACGAAATCAACACACCGGTGGGCGTAGGCGTGACCGCGGCATCGACCTTGCAGGACCGTGCGCTCGATCTCGAGCAGGCGTACAAGACCGATACTCTGCGGCGCTCGGACCTGGAGCGCTTCGTTGAAGTCGCACGCGAATCCTCGAACATCATCCTGCGCAATCTGCAGCGCGCCGCGGATCTGATCCAGAGCTTCAAGCAGGTCGCAGTCGATCAGTCCAGCGGCGAACGCCGCCGCTTTGATTTGCGCAACTACATCGACGAAGTGCTGCTGAGTCTGGCGCCGCGCACCAAGAAAACCGGTCACCGCATCGTGGTCGACTGCCCGCCGGATCTTGAAGTCGACAGCTATCCCGGCGCACTGGCCCAGGTGCTGACCAACTTCGTCAGTAATTCGCTATTGCACGCGTTTCCGGACGGACACAACGGCGAACTGCGCATCAGCGCCCAACGCAGCGGCGACTGGATCGACTTGCACTACAGCGATAACGGCACCGGCATCCCACCGGATGATCTCAAGCGCATCTACGATCCGTTCTTCACCACCAAGCGCGGTTCCGGTGGCAGCGGACTCGGACTGCACATTGTCTACAACCTGGTTCAACAAATACTGGGCGGCACCATCGAGGTCGCCAGTGAGATCGGTGCCGGCACCCGATTCACCGTTCGTTTTCCGGCACACCTGAAGAGCAAGTCATGAGCGAAGCCGCCCTGAAGTTTATAGATGAAGCCCCAACACCGCCGCCAGCGGACGACGACGCGTGGACCGTGCTGGTGGTCGACGACGAGGCGGAAATCCACGTTGTCACCGGGCTGGCGCTGGAGGGCATGCACTTCGCGAATCGACGGCTCAACTTTCTGCATGCGTTCTCCGGCACCGAGGCCAAGGCCATGTTGCGCGAGCATCCGGAGATTGTGCTGGTGCTGCTCGACGTGGTGATGGAATCCGATCAGGCGGGGCTCGAGGTGGTCGAGTTCGTGCGTAACGAGCTGAAGAATCCGTTTGTGCGGATCATCCTGCGCACCGGCCAGCCGGGACAGGCGCCGGAGCTTGATGTCATCACCCGTTACGACATCAACGACTACCGGCACAAGACCGAGCTGACGCGCGAGCGCCTGTACACAACCGTATTTACGGCGATGTCGACCTACCGCGACCTGACCGCGCTGGACGCCAACCGCCGTGGCCTGCGCAAAGTCATTGAAAGCACCGCAAGCTTGTTCGACATCGACTCGATGGAACGCTTTGCCGAAGGCGTGCTGGAGCAGCTGATTGCCTTGCTGTTCCTGCGCCGGGATGCCTTGATGCTGCATGCCACCGGCGTGGCGGCCGAGGACAGCGGCAGCACGCTGGCGGTGATCGCGGGCACCGGCCGCTACGCCGGCTTGTCCGGACAGGATGCGACCAAGGTCCTGCCGGCGCCCATCCTGCAGCGCATCGAGGCTTCGCGGACCGGGCCGGACATGGTGTTCGGCAACGACTATTTCCTGCGCCGGCAAGTGGACTCGGTTTCCGGAGAATGGGTGTTCTACGTGGCCGCCGAGATGCCGCTCGGCGAGCCGGACCGCGAGTTGATCGAACTGTATTGCCGCAACGTGTCGCTGGCCCGACGCCATTTGCTGCTGCGGCAGCAATGTCGCGCGGCGTAAGATCACCCGCATGCATGATCACCTGCCGCTGATTGAAGACGGACCGGAGGACCTAGGAGTCTCTGGCCCCCGCTGGTCGGTGTTGGTGGTCGATGACGATCCCGAGGTCCATTCAGTCACGCGCCTGGCGATCGAGCCCTGCCGCTACGAAGGGCGCCACATCGAGATCATCAGCGCGCACAGCGCGGCCGAGGCTCGCACGATCCTGCAGGGACGCGACGACATTGCGCTGATCCTGCTGGATGTCGTGATGGAGACGGATCAGGCCGGCCTCGATCTGGTGCCGTATATCCGCGAAACCCTGTTGAACCGGGCGGTGCGCATCGTCCTGCGCACCGGCCAACCCGGACAGGCGCCGGCGCGGGAGGTGGTCGAGCGTTATGACATCGACGACTACCGCACCAAGACCGAGCTGACGTTTGAGCGCTTTTACATCCTGGTGATGACCGCGCTGCGCACGTTCAAGCTGGTGAAGGAGCTGGAG
This sequence comes from Nevskiaceae bacterium, assembly GCA_041555955.1. GTDB lineage: Bacteria > Pseudomonadota > Gammaproteobacteria > Nevskiales > Nevskiaceae > Solimonas. The sequence goes on along the minus strand of JBFFJL010000023.1, from coordinate 9,066 downwards.
TCGCAGCAACGCCAGCTGCAGGAAGCCAATCACGAACTCGAACGCTTCGCCTATGTCGCCTCGCACGACCTGCAGACACCGTTGCGAGGCATCGTCGGCTTCACCCAACTGCTGCAGCAACGTATCGGCGCAAGTCTGGAACCGGACTCAGCGGAACTGCTGCAGGGCATCCTCGATGGCGGACGCCAGTTGCATCACCTGATCGCAAGCCTGCTGCAGTTCGCGCGCCTGGGACGCGCTGCGGCAAAAAGTGAACCCGTAGCGCTGGACACTGTGCTGCATCAGGCACTGACCCACGCGCGTAGCGCGCTCGACGCGCGCAATGCCCGGATCGACTCGACGCCATTACCCACCGTCTCCGGCGACGCGGAGCAGCTGGAACTGCTGTTTCGCAATCTGATCGAGAACGGTATCAAGTTCCAGACCGGAGATGCACCGACGATGCGGATCGAAGCCGTCGCCGAGGACGAGTGCTGGTTGATCCGTTTCATCGACCAGGGCATTGGCATCGACGCGCATCAGATCGAACGCATTTTCGAGCCATTTCATCGCCTGCACACCAGCGACGCATTTCCGGGATCCGGCCTGGGCCTGGCCGTTGCGCGGCGCATCGCGCTGATGCACGGTGGCAGCCTGCATGCGGAGTCAACGTTGGGCCAGGGCACCACGATGATCCTGCGCCTGCCGCGCGCCGCGTGAATCGCTGACAGCGGACGCGCCAGTCCACTGAACCGGTGACTTCGCACCCTGATGAGTGCGTCAGCCGGGATGCGATGCGAGGAAGAAAGCACAGGAATTGCCCAGCTATTTCGAGCATTTCTGACGACGCAGCGCGCCCGGATGGCGTGCTCAGCAGGGAGTGGAATGTCATTGGTTCAGTGGACTAGTATCGTGCCTCTCTGGCACGACGCGACCCCCGATGAAAGCTACCACGACGCCCGCCCACACTGTCGCCTATTCGGCAGTACGCGAACAGGTCTACATGGTGTTTCCGAACGACCTGAACTCGAACAACACCGTGTTCGGCGGCTTGATCATGGCGCAGATGGATCGCTTTGCGGCGGTCACCGCGGATCGGCACGCCGGCGGCGTCTGTGTCACGGCCAGCGTCGATGCGGTGCACTTCATTGCGCCGGCCAAGGGCGGTGACGTGCTGATCTTCAACGTCTCGGTCAACCGCGCCTGGAACACCTCGATGGAAGTCGGCTGCCTGGTCGAGGCGGAGAGGATCGGGGGCGGTGATCGACGCCAGATTCTGGCCGCATACCTGACCTTCGTCGCCGTCGATGCCGAAGGTCAGCCGCGTGCCGTGCCTGCGCTGGTGCCGGAAACGCAGATCGAGAAGCATCGCTACGAAGAAGCGCAGCTGCGGCGGGAACTGCGTCTGCGTCACGCCAACGAGATGAAAGCGTTGCGTGCGCGCAGGGCAACACCGTAGCCCCGGGTTAAGCCGGCACCGCGTCCGGCTGCGTATCAGGATGCGCGCGCTGGAATGCCGGCAAGCTGTCGCAGTGTGCCGCGATGCGCGCGAGCCGCGGATAGCGCGAGGCGTCGCAGTCGAAGCGTTGCGCGGAGTAGATCTGCGGCACCAGCACGCAGTCGGCCCAGCTCGGCGCTTCACCAAACACGAAGCTTGATGCCGGACGGTCCTGAACGTCCTGCTCCAACGCGTTGAGTCCGCGCGTGATCCAGTGCTGCAACCAGCGCGCACGCGCACCGGACTCTATCTTCAGCGTTTGTTCCAGATAGCTCAGTACCCCGGAGTTCTGCAGCGGCTGCACATCCGCCGTGATGGTCTGACAGAACGCGCGGATCCGCGCCTGCTGACGCGCATCACCGCTGAGCAGTGCCGGTTGCGGATACTGGGTCTCCAGATATTCGAGGATGGCCTGCGACTGATTCAGCACGAATTCGCCGTCGACCAGCAGCGGCACGCGCGCCTGTGGATTCAGCGCGCGATAGGCAGCGCCATGCTGTTCGCCGCCATCCTTGGCCAGATGAATCGGGAGCAGTTCGTAGGCCAGGCCCTTGAGATTGAGCGCGATGCGCACGCGATAGCTGCACGACGAACGCCAATAGCTGTAGAGCTTGAGCATGTTCAGGACTCCACCGGTTTGCTGCGTGCGACCACTTGTTCAATCGCACCAAAGATCGAGCTGCCGTCGAGGTCGAGCATCTCGATCCGCACCTGATCGCCGAAGCGTAGAAACGGCGTCTTCGGCTTGCCCTGCTGGATCGTCTCGATCATGCGCAGCTCGGCCAGGCACGAATAGCCGGCGCCACCGGCCTCGATCGAGGTCCCCGGCCCACCACCGTCTTCGCCGCGATTGGACACCGTGCCGGAGCCGATGATGCTGCCGGCGCACAGCGGTCGCGTCTTCGCGGCATGCGCGACCAGTGTCGGAAAGTTGAAGGTCATGTCGGTGCCGGCATGCGGCTGCCCGAGCAGGCGGTCGTTGATGCTGGACCGCAGCGGCAGCTGTACCCTTCCATCCACCCAGGCCACACCCAGCTCATCCGGCGTGATCGCGACCGGCGAGAACGCCGACGACGGCTTGGACTGAAAAAAGCCGAAGCCCTTGCCCAGCTCCGCAGGAATCAGATTGCGCAGTGAAACGTCGTTGACCAGCATCAGCAGCTGGATATGCCGGGCAGCAGCGGCAACGGTCACGCCGGCCGGCACGTCATCGGTGATCACCGCAATCTCGGCTTCCAGATCGATGCCCCAGTCTTCGCTGAGCGCCTCGATCGGCCCCATCGGATCGAGAAAGCTGTCGCTGCCACCCTGATACATCAGCGGGTCGGTCCAGAAGCTTTCCGGCAGCTCGGCACCGCGCGCCTTGCGCACCAGCTCGACGTGATTCACATACGCGGAACCGTCGGCCCATTGGTAGGCGCGCGGCAACGGCGAGCGACAGCTTATCGGGTGGAAGGCGTCAGCAGCGTCGGCATAGCCGCCGTCGTTGAGCCGCTGCGAAATCATCTGCAACTGCGGCGCGGCCTCAGCCCAGCGATCCAGTGCCGACTGCAGGCTGTGCGCAATCTGCGGCACTGCGACGCAGCGCGTCAGATCACGCGACACCACCACCAGGCGGCCGTCGCGGCTTCCGTCCTTCAGACTGGCCAGCTTCATGTCGACAACACTCTATTCAGCAGTCCAGGACCGATGGTAATCGCTCCATTCAACCGCCGTCGCCTCTGCAGCCGCGTCCAGCGCATCGCGCGCGTCGATCATCACCGCGTATTCGTCGGTCCCGGATTTTTTGGGCTGCAGCATGTTGTTCAGCGCCTTGGGATGCGGGCCGTGCGTGAAGCCGCAGGGATGCCAGGTCAGCATGCCGGGATGGATGTTGTCGCGCGAGAAGAAGTCGCCGGCGTGATAGAAGAGGACTTCATCGTAGTCGTCGTTGTTGTGAAAGAACGGCACCTTGATCGCACCGGCGTCGGTCTCGAACGGGCGCGGTACAAAGGTGCAGACGACGAAGCGCTCGGCGATGAAAGTGGTGTGCGCCGACGGCGGCAGATGATAGCGATGCGACATCAATGGCCGGATGTCACGCACGTTGATCCGTACCGGCATCAGGCTGCCGTGCCAGCCGAGCGCGTCCAGCGGGTTGTACGGATAGGTCACCGTCGACAGCGCATCGCGGCGCTTGATGTCGACAGCCCAGCTGCGCTCGGCGATGGCGCCGTGCTGCTGCGCCGTGAACGCTGCGTCGATACGCGGATAGTCGAGCAGGGCCGGATCGAAGATCGCCTGTTCACCGAGCAAGCCCTTGTCCGGCAAGCGATAGCTGGACCCGGTCGCTTCGATCAGCAAGCACTGCACCGGTGCCGTGCAGTCCAGACGCCACATCGTGCCGCGCGGCAACACCAGATAGTCCCCCGCTTCCAGGCTCAGATGCCCGTAGTCGCAGTACAGCTCGGCGTTGCCGGCGTGCATGAACAGCAGCTCGTCGCCGTCGGCATTACGCACCAGTCGATCCATCGACTGCCCGCAGGTCCACCAGCGCAGCTGCAGATGGGCATTGCCTAGCAGCGGAAGCGCCGACCACGGCGTCATCACGGTCGCTTCGAGTCGCGTCAGATCATAAGCACGCGGCCGCAACGGACCTTCCCATCGGCTCCAGCCGGTCGGCGGCCGCGGATGAATCATCTGCGTCGACGGGCCGAAGAAACCTTCCTTGCCGAGTTCACGCTCGACCGTGCCGGGCGGCAGATCGGCATGCGCCTGTCGCGAGGTGATGCCTTCGACAATGGGACGGTAGATCCACTTGTGCATGCGCCGCTCCGGCAGACAACGATGTTGGAATTCAGACCGTCTCGGGCTTCAGTACGCCGCGCCGGATCTGATCATCCTCGATCGACTCGAACAGCGCCTTGAAATTGCCTTCGCCGAACCCCTGATTGCCCTTGCGCTGAATGATCTCGAAGAAGATCGGCCCGATCACGGTGCTGGTGAAAATCTGCAGCAGGATGCCCTCGACCGGCGCGCCGTCGATCAGGATGCGCTGTTCGCGCAACCGCGCCAGCGGTTCGCCGTGGCCCGGCACGCGCGCATCGACCTTGTCGTAGTAGGTCTCCGGCGTGTCCATGAACTGCACACCGCGGGTGCGCAACGCATCGACGGTGGCGTAGATGTCGTCGGTCGACAGCGCAATGTGCTGGATGCCTTCGCCGCGATACTGTCGCAGAAACTCCTCGATCTGGCTGTTGTCGTCCGCGCTCTCGTTGATCGGGATGCGGATGCGCCCGCACGGCGAGGTCATCGCACGCGACACCAGACCGGTGAGCTTGCCTTCGATATCGAAATAGCGGATCTCGCGGAAGTTGCCGATGCGTTCGTAGAAGCCGGACCAGGTATCCATGTTGCCGCGCTCGACGTTGTGCGTCAGATGATCGACCTCGCACAGACCGACTCCCACGGGCGAGCGATCGACGCCTTCGAAGTAGTTGAAGTCGATGTCGTAGATCGAGCCGCGCTCGCCATAGCGATCAACGAAATACAGCACGCTGCTGCCGATGCCATAGACCGCCGGCAGGTTCAGCTCCATCAGGCCGGGCCGCGTATCGAACGGCACCGCGCCCTGCGCCACGGCGTGACGGTGCGCGGCCACCGCATCGGCCACGCGCCAACCCATCGCACAGGCGCTGGGCCCGTGGGCCCGTGCGAACTGTTCGAAGTGCGTGTACGGCGTGCCATTGACCAGAAAGTTGATCTGACCCTGCCGATACAGGGTGACGTCCTTGCTGCGGTGTCGGGCGATCGCGGTGAAGCCCATCATCTCGAACAGGCGATGCAGTTGCGCGATGCCCTCGGATGTCGGCGCGGTGTATTCGACGAACTCGAAGCCGTCGGTTCCCAGTGGATTGGCAATGGGCGCAGCGGTCTTCGAAATCATGATGCGGCAACTCCTGTGAAGGCCGATGTTGGCGTGGGGGGAGAGATCGAAGCTGCAGTCCGGCGCGGCGCGACCACGCGATCGCCAGACGTCAGATGTTCAGGATCCAGTTCCGGCGCCTGCCGGACCCGTGTCAGTAGCACGTCGAGATCCTGGTCGATGGCACCGATCAGCTGATCCAGGGTCTGGATGACGAAGTAAGTCTTCTGGAACGCATCGATGCGATAGCGCGTACGCATGCAGCGCTCGATGTCGAAGCGGATGCGCAGCGCCTGCGCACTGTCCAGCGCGTATGCGGTTTCGCCGGCCGACGACAGGATGCCGGCGCCATAAGCGCGCAGCCCGGCGGGCGTGTCGATCAGGCCGAACTCGACCGTGTACCAGTACAGCCGCGCCACCAGCGGCAGGGCATCCAGCGTGATCGCGTGCAGACCCTGCTCGCCGTAGCGCTGCACAAAGTCGGCAAAGTGGGGGTCGAACAGCATCGGCACGTGACCGAAAAAGTCGTGGAAGATATCGGGCTCGACCAGATAGTCGATTTCTTCGGGTTTGCGCAGCCACACCGTCACCGGAAACTGGCGTGCGGCCAGATGGGCGAAGAACTGCGCATCAGGAATGAAGCCGGGCACTGCCACCAGTCGCCAGCCGGTGGCCGCAGTCAGCGCCGCGCTGACCGCGTTCAGATCCGGGATGCGATCGGCGCTGCCGGCCCGCGTCAGGCCATCGAGGTAGGCCTCGCACGCACTGCCGGCGAGCTGCTGATGTTGCCGTTCATACAACCGGCACCACAGCGCCTGCTCTGCTGCGCTGTAGTGATGCCAGCCTTGCTCGACAGTGAAATCGGCGCGGGCGCGACGGTAGTCGCCGCGCAACGCCGATGAGGTGTGGGCGCCGTACATGGTCTCCTCCATTGGCTTGCCATGTTTGAGACTCACTTTATCGCGCTTACGTCGGCGATTTGATGCAACAATCGCCACATTGAGGTGACGATTCGATCTGATTCACTACTTCCGTTCATTTTGCAGGTGAAATGATGCAAGCCGAACTGGACCGCACTGATCTGCGCATTCTGAGCATGCTGCAACGCGAGGGCCGCTTGCCGGTGGTCGAGTTGGCCGAACGCGTGGCGCTGTCGCCCACCGCCTGTCAACGGCGAGTGCGCAAACTCGAGGACAGCGGCGTGATCCGTCGTTATGCCGCCGTGCTGTCGCCGGCCGCCCTGGGCCTGCAGGTGCAGGCCTTCGTCCGCGTCAGCATCGAGCGTCAGTCACGCGAAGCGACGCAGGCCTTCGAGGCAGCGATCCAGGCGCGCCCGGAAGTGCGCGCCTGCTATGTGATGACCGGCGATCTGGATTTTCTGTTGCACGTCTGGACTGCCGATCTGCAGGCGTTCGCCGAGTTCTCGATGAAGGTTCTGATCGGGTTGCCGGGAGTCAAGGACGTGCGTTCGAGCCTGGTACTGGAAGCAGTCAAGGACGATTCCGGTTTCGATCTGAGCGCTTGAGGGTCAGCGTCGGGCCGGGCCTGGTGTTCGTCCCGCTGAGCGGGATCACCTTCGCGAACTCGCATGCGGAGCACCGTAGCGAAGCCCCCGTGCTGTCCAGCTTGCTGCGCAATGTCGGCAGCAGCGTCGGCATTGCCCGGGCCTTCGCGTATCAGTCCGGCATGCTGCAGCACAATCACGCGCCGCTGGTCGAGCACGTGAATCCGCTCAATCCGGCGCTCGCGGAATAGGCCAACGCCGCCAGCGGCCTGGGCTCGGCCGCTGGGCGCGCGCAGCTGATGCCCAATGTGCAGCAGCCATCGGCGATGCTAGCGCTGATCGCGGACTTCAAGGCGATGATGATCGGCTTGCTGCTGGCGATCCCGCTGCTGCTGCTGTTCCGCAAACCGGCCATCGTGGGCAACGGACAGGCCACCACACAGATCGCCCACGACTGAGGCGTTCCGGGGCATGGCTACACCGCCGGCCTGTGTATGATCCCCGTTCGCCTTGGGTGGATCGGGGGATGCGTGGCGCAAACAAAGCCTGAAGGGACCGGGGTACTGGAGCGACTGCTCGGCGTGGTGGAACGGGTCGGCAATCGTCTGCCCGACCCGGCGATGCTGTTCGTGGCCCTGCTGTTTCTGGTGTGGCTGTTGTCCTGGGCGCTGTCCGGCATCGACTTCGGAGTGACCGACCCGCGCAGCGGCGAAGCCCTGCGGGTCAACAACATGTTGGCCCCGGCAGCGCTCACCGCCTTCCTGTCCGCGATGGTCAACAACTTCGCGCACTTCCATCCGGTTGGCGTCGTGCTGGTGGCGATGCTGGGCATCGGCGTTGCCGAACACACCGGCTTCATCAATGCCGGTTTGCGCGCCCTGCTCGGCGTCACCGCGCGCTGGTTGCTGACGCCCATGGTCATTCTGGTTGGCATCGTCAGCCATTCGGCGGTCGACGCCGGCTACGTGCTGGTGATTCCGTTGGGCGGTGTGATCTTCTACGCCGCCGGACGTCACCCGCTGGCGGGCATCGCCGCAGCCTTCGCCGGTGTCTCCGGCGGCTTCTCCGCCAACTTCGTGCCATCGGCACTGGATCCGATGCTGCAAGGCCTATCACAGGCCGGGGCGCGCATCCTCGATCCCGAGATCGTGCTCAACCCGCTGAACAACTACTTCTTCACCACCGCCTCGGCGCTGCTGATCACCGGCCTCGGCTGGCTGATCACCGACAAGCTGGTGGAGCCCAGGCTGCACCGCACCGAGCTCGACGGCGAGCTGCAGGATCTGCCGCAGATGACGCCGCTGGCACCCAGGGAACGCCGGGCACTGGCCGGGGCGCTGATCGCGATGGGTTTGGGTCTGCTGACGCTGCTGCTGACCTCACTGCCGCAGGATTCAGCGTGGCGCGGACCGGACGGCTCGCTCGCATCCGGCGCGGCGCCGCTGATGCGTTCGATCGTCCCGCTGATCTTCCTGCTGTTCCTGCTGCCGGGGCTCGTCTACGGCGTGATGTCGGGCTCCGTGCGCCGCTCACGCGACATGATCGCCGGCATGAGCAAGTCCATGGAGGGCATGGGCTACTACCTGGTGATCATGTTCTTCATCGCGCAGTTCATCTACGCCTTCGGGCAGTCCAACCTCGGGGTGCTGCTGGCGCTCAAAGGTGCCGCGCTGCTGCAGGCGATGGCCCTGCCTGCGGCGCTGACGATTGCCGGCATCGTTCTGCTCACCGGCTTCATCAACCTGTTCGTCGGCTCTGCCTCGGCAAAATGGGCGCTGCTGTCGCCGATCTTCGTGCCGATGCTGATGCAACTGGGCATCTCGCCGGATCTGTCGCAGGCGGCCTACCGCGTCGGCGACTCCAGCACCAACATCATCACACCGCTGATGCCGTACTTTCCGCTGGTGGTGGTGTTCTGCCAGCGCTATGTGAAATCCACCGGCATCGGCACGCTGACGGCAATGATGCTGCCGTACTCGCTGGGCTTCCTGCTGAGCTGGACGGTGTTCCTGCTGTTGTACTGGGCACTGGGCCTGCCCCTGGGCATTCAGTCCAGCTATGCCTACCCAGCCGGCTGAGGCACCACCTCCGCCGGTCGTTCAGGGCAGGCGGCTGAAGCGCTCCGTGGCGTCGAGCAGGCGCCCGAGGATGCCCGGTTCGCTGGCCGCATGGCCGGCGTCG
>JBFFJL010000022.1:0-17949 GCA_041555955.1 Nevskiaceae bacterium | reverse complement strand
GGTCACGCCGCTCTACGAGCCGCTTGCCTTTATGCCGTTTTGCGCCGGTGTGCTGGAGGGGTGCCACGAAGGGCGGGTGTTCGTTGACGACGTACGGCCCCCGGTGTTTCGCCGCCGCTTTGAATTGCCCGGCGAAGTCGAGTCGACCGAAAGCCTGCTGTTCCCGCTGCGGCGTCTCGCACTGGAACTGCAAGCCTGGTTGCGCAGCCGCGACGTCGGCGTACGCAGCATCGAGCTGCAATTCGAACACGCCAACCGCCAGCGCTCGGTGATGCGCCTGCGCTTCCTCAGCGCGCATCGCGACGGCACCCGCATCTTCGCCGCACTGCGTGAACGACTCGAACGCCAGGCCCCGGCGGCGCCGGTACGCGCGCTGTTGCTGAAAGCCGAGGATCTGGCCACCGCCGCACTCGGCCAGGGCAATCTGTTCGACGCTGCCACCGATACCCAGCAGCAATGGACCGAAACCGTCGAACGCCTGCTCGCGCGCCTCGGTGAGTCGGCGCTGTGGAGCCCGATGCTGCACGAAGACCATCGCCCCGAGCGCGCGATGGCGCGCGCCACGCCCGGCGCCAGTGGGCACCCCCCGCCAGCGATCGCACAGCGGCGTCCGCTGTGGCTGCTGCCGACGCCGCTCGCGCTGCCGCGCGCGCCACAGGTCGAGGGCGACCCCGAGCGCATCGAAAGCGGTTGGTGGAACAGCAGCTGGCGCGACGCCGCTGATGTCCGGCGCGACTACTACACCGCTGAGATGGGCACCGCCGAAATGGGCGCTGCAGAGATGGGCGCCGAGATCGGTGCTGAGATGGGCGCAGACGGGCATGCCGCACGCGCCTGGGTGTTCCGTAACCATGCGGACCAGCGCTGGTATCTTCACGGATGGTGGGGCTAAGGCCAGAGCGTGCGGCATGAACGCACCGGGGTATGCGGAACTGCACGCGCTGTCCGCCTTCAGTTTTCAGCGCGGCGCCTCGTTGCCACAGGAGCTGGTCGAGCGCGCGGCTGAACTCGGCTACCGCGCGCTGGCGCTGACCGACGAGTGTTCGATGGCCGGCGCGGTGCGCGCCTGGCAGGCTGGCGCAGACTGCGGCCTGCCGGTCATCGCCGGCAGCGAGTTCACCCTGGGTGACGGCCCCAAGCTGGTGCTGCTGGCAGAGACCCAGCGCGGCTATGCCGGCATCTGCAGCGCCATCACCCGCAGCCGGCGCGCGGCCATCAAGGGCCAGTACAGCCTGCAGCGCCGTGATCTGGATGCCTCGATCCCGGAGGTCTGCGCACTGTGGATTCCGCGCGGCCCCGGCGACGTCGAAGAACTCGCGTGGCTACGCGAGCGCTACGTCGACCGCCTGTGGATCGCGATCGAGCTGCATCGCGATGGTCGCGACACCGAAACCCTGCAGCGTCTGCGTGAACTGTCGCAGCGCTTCGGCGTGCCGCTGGTCGCCAGCGGTGACGTGCACATGCATACGCGCGCGCGCCGCGCCCTGCAGGATGTACTGACCGCGCTGCGCCATCATCGGCCGGTCACCCGCTGCGGACATCGCCTGTTCGCCAATGGCGAACGCCATCTGCGCGCACTGCACGATCTTCAAGCGCTGTATCCGCCGGCGCTGCTGCGCGAAACCCTGGCCATCGCCGAGCGCTGTGCCTTCCGCCTCGGCGAGCTGCAGTACGAATATCCGCGCGAGATCCTGCCGCCGGGCCATACCCTGACCAGCTGGCTGCGTACGCTGGTCGAGCGGCATATTCCCGACCGCTGGCCGGACGGTTGCCCACCCGATGTGCGCGCACTGATCGAGAAGGAACTCGCGCTGATCGCACAGAAGAATTACGAAGCTTTCTTCCTGACCGTGCATGACATCGTGCGCTACGCACGCTCGCGCAACATCCTGTGCCAGGGCCGCGGCAGCGCCGCCAATTCGGTGGTCTGCTACACCCTGGGCATCACCGAAGTCAGTCCCGGCTTCACCGACCTGCTGTTCGAGCGCTTTGTCTCGAACGAACGCGACGAGCCGCCGGACATCGACGTCGACTTCGAGCACGAACGTCGAGAAGAAGTCATCCAGTACGTCTACAAGAAATACGGCCGCGAGCGTGCAGCAATCGCGGCCACAGTGATCCGCTACCGTCCACGTTCGGCCCTGCGCGACGTCGGCCGCGCGCTGGACATCGGCGCCGAGGTCATCGACCGCGTCGCCAAGTCGCTGGCGTGGTGGGATGACCCGGACGGCCTGCCCGATCGACTGCGCGGCATCGGCGTTGATCCGGACGCACGACCGATCCGGCTGTGGCTGCATCTGGCGCGCGAGCTGCTCGAATTTCCACGGCATCTGTCGCAGCACGTCGGCGGCTTCGTGATCTCCGACACGCCGCTGTCCGAGCTGGTGCCGGTCGAAAACGCGGCAATGCCCGAACGCACGATCATCCAGTGGGACAAGGACGATCTCGAAGCGCTGGGCCTGCTCAAAGTCGACGTACTGGCGCTGGGCATGCTCAGTGCCTTACGCCGGACCTTCGAGCATCTGCGGGCTTTCGATGGCACTGAACTGGGACTGAAACAGATCCCCACCGACGACGCGGCAACCTACGCCATGATCTGCCGCGCCGAAACCCTGGGCGTGTTCCAGATCGAATCGCGCGCGCAGATGTCGATGCTGCCGCGGCTGCAACCAGAGAACCTCTACGACCTGACGGTACAGGTCGCGATCGTGCGGCCAGGCCCGATCGAAGGCGACATGGTGCATCCCTATCTGCGGCGGCGGGCCGGACTCGAAGCGATCGACTATCCGCCGCGCCTGAACAGTGTGCTCGGCCGCACCTATGGCGTCCCGATCTTCCAGGAGCAGGTCATGCGCATTGCCATGGTCGCCGCCGGCTTCAGCGCCGACGAAGCGGATCAGGTACGGCGTTCGATGGCGGCGTGGAAACGCTCCGGCGGACTGGAGAAATTCGAACGCAAGCTCAAGGACGGCATGGCGGCGCGCGGCTATGACGCCGAGTTTGCCGAGCGCATCTACAAGCAGATTCTCGGTTTCGGCAGCTACGGCTTTCCGGAAAGCCATGCGGCGAGCTTCGCCTTGCTCGCCTACGCCTCGGCCTGGCTCAAGTGCCACCATCCGGCCGCCTTTATCTGCGGCCTGATCAACAGCCAGCCGATGGGCTTCTATCCGGTGTCGATGCTGGTCACCGAAGCGCGGCGGCTCGGCGTCAAGATCGGAGCGGTCGATGTGCGCGCCAGCGACTGGGACTGCGCGCTGGTGCCTGACCGACAACAGCGACCGGCGATCCGGCTCGGCCTGTGCCTGGTATCCGGCTTCAATGCAACGGCCGGACTGCGGGTGGTCGATGCGCGCCGGACGCAGACCTTCGACAGCATCGATGATCTGGCGCGGCGCGCACAGCAGAACACCCGCGAACTCGAAGCACTGGCCGCCGCCGATGCACTGCGCGGGCTGGCCGGCCATCGCCATCACGCGCGCTGGCAGACACGCGGACACGCACGGCTGGACGGTTTACTAAAGACGACGACGCTGCCGGACGATCCGGTGCAGCTGGCAGCGCCGGCCGAAGGCGAGGAGATCCTCGCCGACTACCGCAGCACCGGACTGTCGCTGCGCCGTCATCCCGCGGCCTTGCTGCGCGCGCGGCTCGAACGCCAGCGCGTCGTGCCCAACGCACAGCTACAACAGATCGAAAACGGACGGCCGGTCCGCGTCGCCGGCCTCGTGATGTTCCGGCAGCGCCCGCAGACCGCCAAGGGCACGATGTTCATGACCCTGGAAGACGACACCGGCATCGTCAACCTGATCATCTGGCCCAAGCTGATCGAACGCCAGCGCGACATCATCGTCAGTGCGCATTTCATGCTGGTCCGCGGCAAACTGCAGCGCGAACAGGGCGTGACGCATGTGCTGGCCGAAGCCTTCGCCGACCGCTCGCATTGGCTCGCCGGCCTGCCGCAGTTGTCGCGTGATTTCCGCTGATGACAAGCCGCCGTCAAGTCGCCCCGGCGATCAACCCCTACAACGGCGAGCGTATCTGTTCGCGACTCATGCCGATGATGTCCGTCAGAAAGTCGCGGTGTGCACGCACAGCGCGTGACAGCTGCTCCGGCGGAATGCGGTCGGGCGTGTCTTCCACGGTGTGATAGTGCGGGGTTGCCATGGTCAGATTGACGCTGGGCACGCCGAGCGCGCCCATTGATCCTTCCAGATCCCGATTGGCATTAACCTCGGGTACGGTCGCCAACGGCACGGACAACAGTCCGTATTGCAGCAGATACGGCAGAAACTTGCGCTGCAGCACCGGATGCTTGGTGGTGAACAGCGCACGCTCTTCGTCGCCAGGGCGCTCGATCGTCAGGCCCAGCATGTCGATGATACCGGCGCCGGAAATATGTTCCTCACCATACGCCGCCAGATGGTCAAGGTTCATAAACAGCTCGAGATTCGGCACCAGATCCTGATTCTTCGACAGCCAACTTGCGATGCCACCATAGGGAAATCCGGTGTCGTGCCCGGTGACACCGACAAAGATCATGTCGCGTGGTCGCTGCTCGAGCGGCAACGATCCGAAGTGCTCGGCCAGACCGATCAAGCCCGCGACGCCGGTGGCATTGTCCAGCGCACCTGTGAACCAGGCGTCGTAGTGCGCACAGATCAGAATGGTGCCATCGAGTTCTCCCGATCCTGGCAGGAAGCCGACGACATCGCGCGTGGTGCCATCAACGTGTTGCGCGTTCAGACGCCATGTGGCCGTGCCGCCGTTGCGCGCCGCAGCACGCATCTCCGCGATATCGCGAGCGCCCATCTGGAATGCGGGGATCGGATTGTCGTCGAGATAGTTCTGACTGGAACTGGTGGGCCGGATCAGATTGTCCGGTGCGTCGGAGGTCACGAACATCGCAACCGCGCCCAGTTCGGCCGCACGCTGATAGGTATCCGGATAGGTTGCAAACACATTCAGCAGCGCCTTGCCGGTAACGACGACCGCCTTGCCTTCGAGATTCTTCGCCAGCAGTTCGACTTCGGTGCCCAGCCCGACATCCACCAGCTCCGCAGTGCCCTGCCCGGCGTGCGTGGACCACATCGGAAAACTGTTGACGGCGCGCATGCCGCTACCATCGGTCAGGAACGTTTCCCAGTCGATCAACTCCCACTTGCGGAAGCCGTACGGTTCGATCTGCGTCTGCAATCCGGCGTTGCTCAGACGCTGGGCCAGCCATTCGCCAGCGCGACGTTCTTCCGGATAGCCCGCCCAGCGCGGCTGGAACGCGCACAGCTCCTTGACCCAGCCGAACAGGCGCTCCGGCGCCATCGGATCGGCCTTGCCCACTGCGCCACCGCTGTCCATCATCGCCGCCGGCTCGCTGCCGCCGCAGGCGACGATGAATGATGGCAGGGCCAGCGCACCTGTCGCCATCGCGGCGCGCCCGAGAAAGGCGCGACGACTGACCAGCGGGGTGCTACGAGCCGCGAACAGCTCAAGGGCGTTGTCTTTTTGTGGGGCGGCCACGAGGTGAGGTGCACTCATTCCGAAAATCTCTCCATGATCCAGTCTGCAATTGAGGGCGCGGCCATATCCGCTGTCGGCGAATGTCCCGCGGGCCAGCGCGCATACGTCACATCGTTGCCGCGATCGCGATAGTCCTGGACCAGCTGCTCGGTGAACGGCAGCAGCGCGACCAGATCGAGCGTGCCGGCGTCGATGCGGATCGGAACGTCACGCCGCATCGGCAGCAGACGGATATCGTCTTCTTCCAGTCGACGCTTCATCTCTGCAACACCTTCGTCGCCTCGCGGCCCTTGCACGGCGTCCGGGCTCATGCCGCCCCAGGAATCGGGGCCGCTCAAGTCTTCCAGGCACAGGCGTTCGAGATCGGGCCACAGCTCAACCGCGCGCGGAGACAATCCACCCTCTTCCAGCATGAGCTTTTCGAAGCCTGGATCGATGCTCGCGATGCCCTTGAGCACCAGACCCGCGAGCGCCACCACACCGTTGATGCCATTGGCAGTGACCGGCAATGGTTCGACCAACGTCACCAGTTTTTCGAGTTGCGTGACCGGTGTGATTGCAGCGACACCGATCAGATGCAGACCGCGTGCATCCGGATGCTCGCTGCTGGCGGTGTTGAGCGCCGCAACGCCGCCCTCGGAGTGTCCGGCCACAACCCAGCGATTGCCGATCTGCGGCCAATGCCCGGCCACGGCGGACGCCATGTCCCGCATCGCCTGTGCCAGCGAGTCGCCTCGCAGATACGGATGCGGACCGGCCTCGCCCAGGCCTTCATAGTCGGGCCGCGCCACCACCACGCCGCGGCTGAGCAGCTGACGCGCAACTTCGTCACCCTGCTGCATCCGCCGCAGCTCGGTCGAGTCCGGCGTGCCATGCGTCGGTGCGCAGTCATCCGCGGCGCCTGTGGTCATGTGACCGTAGACAACCAGCGGCCACTGCCCTTCGGCGAACATCTCGGTCTCGGGAATCAGCACCAGTCCGGAGGCCAGCGCCGGCTCGCCCTGCACGTTCACCGTGGTGTAGCGCACGAACAGAGCGCTTCGAGCGCCTTCCACCTGACTGGTTTCGCCAGCCGGGCCGACCTCGACGATCGTTCCGGCGGGACGTGATCGCCATGCCGTGTTCAGTGCCGACGACTGCCCATCGGTTGTCAGCTGCGCATCGTCCCCAGGCGCACACGCGCCGAGTAGCAGCGCCACGATGAGCACCGACATCCATTTATGGGATGCGAAGACCGACACACCGCTGCGCGGTCGCGCGTCGGCCCGCACCGCCGGCCTCGCCGTGATGGTTTGAAAGGAAAACATTCTTGTGCCCTTGAGTTCTGTGAATGGGGGCGACTCTCGCTCGGCCTGCATGGTGGCACATGCCACTGCGGCGGATTTGTATGAGATGCCTTTCATGCCGCATCCCAGTGCGCCGCGACGAAACCGGATTCAGTCCGCAATCCAGCGTCGGCTCATAAGCCCAGCTCCGGTCCAAGCACAGGGATCGGCAGACCGATCAGCGCCGAAGGCGTCGCATCGATGGCGTCGATGATTTCCGCGAAGGCGTTTGCGACCGGCACAAGCTGGCTGCGGTCGACCTTGTCCAGCGTATCGGCCGCGTCGTAGAGGTAGTTGGGCCCGGCGATGAAGCTTGCCGTCGGCACGCCGTTGAGACAGACGAAGGATGCATCCGTGGGCACGCCCGCCGTCGCGCACAGTGCATGTGCGGACAACAGCACCGTGCGACGCAGATCGTGTTTGACGATGGCGTTGATCATCGCGGTCTTCAGGCCCAGGCCGAAGGTGTTCATGATCGCGCGCAGCTCCGGCTGATCGGTGATCACCAGTTCGCCGTTGTCCCCTTTCAGGCCCTGCTTGGCAATGTGCTCGAGCGTGACATTGGCAACGATGTTGTAGGGCGTCTCCTTGTTGACGATGTACTTGTCGGTAAACGCCTGGTGCCCCTGATAGCCGGTGAAGTGCGTATCAAAGGTTACGAACATCAGCGTCTTCTCACGCGATTCGGACGGCTGCGACGCAAAGTACTGCGCCTGAGCCAGCACCGACGCGGTGCCGCTGCCATCCTCGACCGCACCGTAGAACACCGAGTCGTGATGCGACTGCACCATGATCGTGTCCTTGCTCTTCCCTTCAAGGAAGCCGACGACGGAGCGTGACTCGACCGCCTCCCGACTCCCCTCCATCACCATCGTCGCCGGCGCGCTGCCGCCGTTGTCGGCGATCAGCTGCTTGATGCGCGCGCCTTCGGATGGTGACACCCAGAACCCGGGAATCGTCACACTCGTGCGGCGATAGAACTCGTTGTAGTACTTGTTGGACTCGAAGTAATCCGCGAGCACTCCGATGAACCCGGCAGCGCCAGCGTCCATGGCCGCATTCAGCACATCCGAATACGTGGTCAGGTAGGGATTGGCGATCAGCAGCGACGGCTCGACCACAGTCAGGCCCGGATCCCAGAAGAATTCGATCAGCGGCGCCAGCCCTGCCGTCGGCAGGATGAACTTCAGATCGAACAGCACGATCTTGCCCTTGACGTCCTTCAGCGCCATCTCGAGCGGCGTCCCGAGGTCAACGTTCACCACCTCGGTCTGCAATCCACCCGGCCCGGTGCTGAACACCGAGGGTTCGTCGGGGGTGACGAAGGAGAAGGCCGAGGG
Organism: Nevskiaceae bacterium; assembly: GCA_041555955.1. Classification (GTDB taxonomy): domain Bacteria; phylum Pseudomonadota; class Gammaproteobacteria; order Nevskiales; family Nevskiaceae; genus Solimonas. The sequence continues at coordinate 9,770 of JBFFJL010000022.1, read as the reverse complement.
AAACGCATCCACGGGCTGTCCCGCGATCTCGACACTGCCCCGGGTTGCCTCCCACTTCCAGGAGGTCGCGACTTCGTAGTGAACGTCGGTCAGGCCCAGGCTTTCGAACTGACACTTGACGTAGGCCGCGGCGGCATAGCCCTCCGGCGTGCCGGTACGGCGATAGCCGATGCCGACGAGATCCTCGATCCACGAAAAGATCCGCGCCTCGCTCGGCATGCCCTGATGCGACTGATCCGTAGTCGGACTGCAAGCCTTGCCGGCACTGCCGTTGCCCGAACCCGACTGCGCGTCGACCGGTTGCCCGCTGCCACAGCCCACCATTAGGGCGCTCGCTGCGAGCGCCGCCCAAACCGTTTTCAAGTTCACCGCTTCTCCCCCGCATATGGGAATCTTGTGCGCTGCAGCACCGATTCCCGTGATCTGGTCGGCGCAAATTTATGGGATTCCTGCGGCGCGGGTTTGTATCATCTGCCTGTCATATGATGGTGGCACCGCACACGCAGCCGACCCCCATCACGCCCATGTCCACCCGCAAGAACGACGCCGAGGAACACCCCGCACCGCAGGGCGTCACGATCTATTACTGGCCGTGCAGCCTGGTGCTGCTCGCACGTTCGCTGCTGCTCGATCGACCAACCGGCCCCCTGTCGGCAACGCTGCGCATCGCCTGCGCGAAGCCCTATTTCATCGAGGTGAACGGACAGCAATTGCAGACGCGCGCGTCGCTGGTCGCGCCCAAGGCCGAGCGCAAGCGCATCTTCGCGGTCGACAGTGAAGTGGCGCTGTTCTACCTGCCGCTGGACATGCCCGAATATGCCGGTGTGCGCGCGGTGCTGGGCGACGCGTCGCTGGTGGAATTGCCGATCGAGATTTTCGAGCCGTTCATTCCGCGCCTGCAGCGCGCGATGCGGAAAGTGGTGTCGCCGCAGGAGATCAAGGATATCGTCGCGCAGGTCGTCGCTGCGATGACACGCTACGCACCCGCGACCCGCACCGCCCCGGCGCAACAGGACGAGCGCGTGCTGAAAGCCTGCAGGGTGCTCGATGAGATGCCGCTTCGCGACTTCAGCCTCGATGCGGTCGCCCGTGAAGTCCATCTGTCGTCATCGCGACTGCGAGACCTTTTCAAACAGCAGACCGGCTTTACCATCGGCGACTACGCGCGCTGGCGCGCGGTCTGGCGCGCGGCACTGCTGTGGCAACGCGGACTCACGATCACACGAGTTGCAGAGGAAGCGGGCTTCCACGATCTGGCGCATGCCGACCGCGCCTTCAATCAGGTGTTCGGCATGAATCCGTCGTCAGTCATCGACCCCAAGTTCGTCACGCTCGTCAGCTGCGAGTAGACCGGCGCCGCGCCCGCGGCGCGAAGCATCACGCTTCGTCCACCCGTGGCCAGCGTGAGGAATCGATCGTCTGCCGATACGCGTGCCAGGTGGCGTGGCCGAGCAGCGGCAGCAACACGATGAAGCCGAGATACCCGGTCAGCATCCCGAGCAGCACGCACCCGACAATCACTCCCGCCCAGACGACCATCGCCGGCTTGTTACGCAGCACTGCGTTGACGCTGGTGACCACGGCGGTGACGGTGTCGACCTTGCGGCACATCAGCATCGGCAGTGAGAACGCACTGACGGCAAACACGATGGCGCAGAACAAGGCGCCGACACTGCTGCCGATGCCCAGAAACCAGAGCATGTCCTTCAGCGCCGGCTTGCCGGTTTCCGGAAAGAACACGTGAATGATGGTCGCGGCGCGTGCCCAGACCAGAAACACCACAGTCAGGATCACGGCGAAGACCATCGCATTGCCGATCTGCCGTTTGGCGTCGATCAGACTCTGGCGCACGCTGACGTTCCTTCCACGCTCCACCTGCATGCTGATCGAATACAGCGTCAGCGCCAGCCATGGCCCCATGAATACGAAGCCAGTAATCAGGCCCAGATACAGACCCAGTTCGCCCCAGGACCACGTCATTGCGGTGATGCCGACACTCAGCACGAACATGATCACGCCGAAGGTGAGACTCTGCCGCGGCGCTGCGCGCAGATCGCGCCATCCGAGCTTGATCCAGCCAAACGCGGCGTTGAGTGGAAGCTGGCGACAGGGCGCCACAAACGGCAGCGGCTCGTCGCTCTGCGCTGTCGAATCGCCTGTCCGCTGCTGCGGTTCTGGTGACGATAGTGTCATGGCGTCTCCTCACGCCTGGTTTGTGCTGTTATGCGATATCGCCCGGGCCGCCGTCAACGCAGGCGATCGCTGGTCCTGGGCCTGATCGCTGTTTTCGATTCCGACTATTCATCTTCACGCGCACGATGATCGCACTCAGGCATCGCCCACCAAGCGTGGCCGGGCGCCGGAGCCGCGACTTCAGCGCCCGGCGCCCTCCGGACCAGGCTGTCGGCCCAAACAGCCACTGGGCGCACCCGATATACCGCCGAACGGCTGAATCCCCCGCAGGCTCGTCAATTATCGGTGTAATCGCCCATGTCTGACCGAAAACGTGGCATTTGCCATGCCGGTTCAGCGGGTGCGCACGGATGCGATCCGCAGTTTGCATTCATCAGAGGGCCAGTGCCTTGCCCAGAAGAAGTGTCACCTTTTCCGAACATGTACTCGACTCACTCAGCGCAAGCATCGCGGTCCTGGATGCGGATGGCTGCATCGTTGCGGTAAACGAAGCGTGGCGCGCGTTCGCTCGAAACAACGGCGCCATCGACGTGAACCATTTCGAGGGCGAGAACTACGTTCGCGCCTGCGAAATATCCGCCACGCCTGATGAGGACGACACCGCCGGGCGGATGGCCCGCGGCATCCGCGCGCTGCTGACCGGCACGGAAACCGAGTTTCACCTGGAATACCCCTGTCACTCTCCGGATGAGCACCGCTGGTTTATTGCGCGGGCATCTCCGCTCATTTGGAAAGACCGCCTGTTTGTGGTCGTCTCACACGAAAACATCACTGCTCGAAAACTGGCCGAAATCAACGTCATCAAGGCCAAGAGGGCGCTCGAGGAAACGAATCAGCTGCTCGCCAAGGCGCTGGAGCGCGAAACCCTGCTCGCGCGAACTGATGCCTTGACCGAGCTGCACAATCGCCGCTATTTCATGGAGCTGGCACGCCTGGAGTTTGCCTCGGCAGAACGCTATGCGCAGTCACTGGCGATTGCGATCATCGACATCGACCGGTTCAAGCGTGTCAACGATCGCTTTGGTCATCTGCAAGGCGACCATGTCCTGAAGCGAATGGGCGCCATCCTGCGCCAGGAGATTCGTCAGTCAGATCTGTCCGCACGCTTTGGCGGTGAGGAGTTCATCGTGCTGCTGCGCAACACCGATGTCTCAGAGGCAGTGCATCAACTCGAACGCCTGCGCATGGAGATCGAGTCGACCCGGATGGAGGCCGGGGAACATACGATCAGTGTCACCATCAGTATTGGCGTTGCGCAGAAGCAGACGTCAGACACACTGGACGCACTGATCGGCCGCGCCGATGCAGCGCTGTATCGCGCCAAAGCCGGCGGCCGCAATCGTGTGCTTGTCGCAGACGCACAGCTATCGGTCAATCCCGCGCCCGTACCCTCCACCGAACCGGAGTTCTGAACCACCGCTGTCGAACGGTCAGCTGACCAGATCGTACGCGGCGCGTGCCACGGGCACCGTAAGGTCATACATCCGGATCAGGTCAACATCCGCGGTCTCGCGGCACTCTTGTCGCCTCAGCAGGCACAGGAGCCGTGCATGACGTCACAGGAACTCGTCGATCGCCAACTGATCCAGGACACCCTGGTGCGCTATTGCCACGCGGTAGACCAAAGAGACTGGGGCGTATTCGAAACCGTTTTCACCCAGGACTCACAGCTGGACTTCACCGCGTTCGGCGGTCCCCGCTGCGGGCGCATCGAAATGGCCCGGTATCTCGAATCGGTGATCGCCACCATGCAGCGCACGCAGCACACCATCTCGACTTCGCTTGTCGAACGCTACGACAACGCCGCGGTGGCACGCACGGCGGCGCAGGTGATGATGATCAGCGCCAGCGCGCACGGCGGCAGTCACGTGTTGTTTGTGGGCCTGTGGTATCGCGACCGCCTGGCCCGGACCCGACAGGGCTGGCGCATCCGCGAACGGGTTCAGGAGTTCGGCTGGGCACACAACAGGCCGGCGGGCTGAGGTACCGCCGATCACGCGACGCAGAAACTGACGGCCGAAAGGCCTTGGATGAAATGCCGCCTCAGCCTTTCGGCATCACGCCGACGATGCGGCGCGCATATTCGGAAAATACTTCGGCCACCTGCTCCGGAGTGCGCCCGCAGTCGGGCGAAAACCAGTACGACACGCGCAGGCCCATGCCGCCGATAGCGCGCAGCGCCAGATAGGTATCGGGCACGGCAAAAACGCCCTGCTTGATGCCGCGCTCGATAACATCCACCAGCAGGCGCTCGGATTGCGCGCGCAGGCTCAGGATCGGCATCGCCATCGCTTCAGACAGTGCGTGCAACTCAGCGGTAGCCACCACCGCCAGCATCGAATACTCACAGTGCGACAACACATGCGCACGCACCAGCGCGACGAGTTGCTCGCGCGGATCCGGCTGCGCCGTCATCAGCGCGTCCCGCAGGCGACGGTGATGATCGTCATGTGCCAGCTGGATGATCTCGGCCAGCACATGTTCCTTGGATGGGTAATGCGCATACAGCGTGGTCGCCTGAGCTTTGGCCTCGGCGCAGATGTCGCGCACCGAGGTGCCACCGTAGCCACGGTCCGCGAACAGGCGCAGCGCCGCATTGAGGATGCGTCCACGGGCGCCTTTGGGCGTGCTTCCCGGCGGCAATGCCGTCTCGACGGTCGCGATCCGACGGTGATTCGAAACCTGCACAGCTGCTTTGGTCATTTGCCAACAATCGTTAGGTTTGATGATGCCCGGATTCTCTCTTGTCCAAATACTTAAATCAATCTATAGTCCATGAAAATCATAACGAACGTTTGTGTTCTTTTAAATTTCGACCTGAGGCTTGGTCTGTCTTATCGGGGGCTGCAATGCCAGTACTGAAACTGCATCAGGGCGAGCTGTACTACGAGCGTGCCGGCTCGGGTCCGGCGTTGCTGCTGATTCACGGACTGGGCAGCCGCAGCAGCGACTGGGCGCCACAGATCGAAGCATTTGCGGCGAACCACACGGTGCTTGCCCCGGATCTGCGCGGGCATGGGCGGTCTCCCGGCGTTCGCGGCCGTTTCTCATTGCCGGCGTTTGCCGATGACATGACCGCTGTTCTGACTGACGCCGGCTTTGCCGATGCGGATGTCGTCGGCCTGTCCCTGGGCGGCGCGGTAGCGTTTCAGCTCGCCGTCAGCCATCCGGAACGCGTGCGCTCGCTGACCATCGTTAACAGCAGCCCGAGCTTCGTCGCCAAGACCTGGCGCGAGCATCTTATGGTGCTGCAACGGCTGGGGGTCATCCGGCTGATGGGCATGCAGCGGATGGGACGGGTGCTCGCCCCGCGGCTGTTCCCCGACCACCCTGCGCTGCAGGCTGAGTTCATCGCGCAATATGCGCAGAACAACAAACAGGACTATCTCGCCACCCTCAAGGCCCTGGTGGGCTGGAGCGTAGCCGGGCATCTGCCGCACATTGTCTGCCCAACGCTGGTGGTCAGCGCCGATCAGGACTACACCCCGGTCGCCGCCAAACAGGCCTACGTCGATCAGATGCCCAATGCCCGGCTGACCGTGATCGAAAACGCACATCACGCCGTCACTGCGGAACGCCCGGAGGCGTTCAACTCGGCACTGTCCGCGTTTCTGTTCGCCCTACCCGCGACGCCGGCGCCGGCCGAGCTGCCGGCATCCGGAGCTCTGGCATGAAGCTGTCGACGCGCGCAGGGTGCAGACCCCGCACTTCGAGCGCATGGCTGGCTGCCCTGATACTGCTGAGCGCGACAGCGATGCCGTCACTCGCCACCGCAAGCGGCGCTCAGGCCGCGACATCGGTGGAGACGGCATCAGGTCTGGTCCAAGGGCACGATGCCGGCGCAGTGATGCGTTACCTGGGCATCCCGTTTGCGGCCGCACCGACAGGCACGCTGCGCTGGCAGCCTCCCCAGGATCCGCCGACGTGGAGCGGCACACGTATCGCCGACCACTTCGGGTCCGCATGCGCGCAAACCGGCAACTATTTCGCCAGCAACGACGAGCAGACCTTCGACCAGCCGTATGGCAGCGAAGACTGCCTCTATCTGAACGTCTGGGCGCCGACGACCGCGAGAGAGCGCCGGCCGGTTCTGGTTTACATCCATGGTGGATCGGGTCTCTATGGCGCCGCGTCACTACCTCTGTATGAGGCAACCCGGCTGGCGAAAGATCTTGATGCCGTTGTCGTCAGTCTGAACTACCGACTTGGATTCCTCAGCAACGATCCCCTGGCTCGCCTCAAAGGCATCAGCATGCCCAGCCTCGCTGTGCTTGACCAGATCCAGGCGCTGCATTGGGTCAAGCGCAACATCGCAGGCTTCGGCGGCGATGCCAACAACGTCACCGTAATGGGTTACTCGGCTGGCGCGGTGTCGATCTGGGCCATGCTGAGCTCCTCCTTTGCCAGCGGCCTTTTCAACAAGGCGATCATTCTTTCCGGCATCCCCCTGCACACACCGCCGGACAAGGCGCGCGAATACACAAAGACCTGGCTGGCACAGCTGATGCTGCGCGACGGCCTTATCGACACGGTCGAGACTGCGCCCGCGCAACTGGACGCGCTCGGACACAGCGGAGTCCGTGATTTCCTGGCAACCCGGACCACCGCCGATCTGATTGAGGCCGGACACAAGCTGGGTCCGTCTCCGGCCGAGCCGGATTTTGACGTGCCCGTGATCAACGCCGTGCCGACCCTGTTTGGATCGGTTGCCAACGAGGCCAGCATGCTGCTGGTCAAGCGCTACAGTACGCTGGATACCCGGCAGATCTGGGCGCTGATCAACAGCGACCGCGACGATCTTGGCGCGACCGACTTCTTTTCGCCGTGGGCCTATTTGAAGTTTCGCGTCGCCAGTTTCTTCGTCAATCGAAAACTGCACGCGCTGGTTGATGAAGGCGCGAGCCGCATCGCTTCTGAACACGTCCCCGTGTATCGCTACGCCTTCGAGTGGGACGCCATTCCACAACCATGGCGCAAGGCCTTTGGGGCCTATCACGGCCTCGACGTGCCCTTTATCTTCGGCAATTTTGCCGGCCACGAACCGAACTTCACCCGGTTCTCCTGGACCCCGGAAACCCGCGAGGCACGGGAATCTCTGCACGCCGAAATGGTCGCGGCATTCCGCGGATTCATCGAAACGACGGACCCGAATCACTATCCAGGCCAGATCCACTGGCAGCAGTGGGATGAACAGCACAGGTACACCGTTATCCGTTGAGCAGCACCCGATAAGAACGTGACGCTGGAGAGAGAGAGAGAGAGATGTCACATCACACAAGAACGAAACCAGAATGCAGCAGGGAGGCAAGTCAATGAGACTGCCCATGCGATCCCTCGCGCTGTCAGCATTCTTGATTGCCGGAATCCTGGACGTGCATGCCGCTGCTGCGGCGCGGCCGTCCGCCGACACCGAAGCGGCATTGCCGACCCAATCCGGCTGGATCCGCGGGCACGACCACGGCGGAGTGACGCGGTATCTCGGCATTCCGTATGCGACCCCTCCGGTCGGCAATCTGCGCTGGAAAGCACCGCGTGATCCGGCGCCCTGGGATGGCGTGCGGGACGCTAATCAATTCGGGAATGCTTGCGCCCAGATCGGAAACTTCTATGCCAGCGACAACGCCGCCGAGTTCGACAAACCGTACGGATCGGAAGACTGCCTTTATCTGAACGTCTGGGCCCCACCGGGCGCACGTGAACGGCCGGTGCTGGTCTTCATCCACGGCGGCGGCGGTGTATTTGGCGCGGCATCCTACAGCGCTTATGAGGCATCGCGTCTGTCACGTGAACTCGACGCCGTTGTTGTGTCGATCAACTATCGACTTGGCATTTTCGGCAGCATCGATCATCCAGCGCTGCAAGCCGGAATATCCGCGACCGAAACCAACAGCCTGTGGCTGCTGGATCAGATCAAGGCGCTCGAATGGGTCCAGCGCAACATCGGCGAGTTCGGCGGTGACGCCGATAACGTCACGGTGATGGGTCATTCAGCGGGCGGTGTCAGCATCTGGGCGATGCTGCGCTCGCCACTGGCGAAAGGTAAGTTCGCGAAGACCATCGTGCTGTCCGCGTTCCCTGTGTTCAGCGAGCCCGAAGAGTTGGCAGAGCGCACAGACAAGTTCCTGGAAAATCTGATGCGCCAGGACGGTTCGATCGAGCAGCAGAACGACTTTCACCCACATCTCGACCAACTGGGAGCCGAGGGACTGGGAACTTACCTGTACGCGAAGTCGGCCGATGAACTGACCGAAGCCGCAAGAGGACTTCGATCAAAGGTGGGCGGCGGTGACGAAGAGATTCTGCGTGCTCCGGCATCCGACCCCCGGAAGGACTTTCCCGACGCGGTTCCGATGATGTTCGGAACGGTGGACAATGAAGCCTCAATGCTCTTTTTGCTCGAGGGCTTCAGCAAGCTCACGCCACTGCAGTTCTGGGATGCAATAAACAGCGAACGCGGCGATCTCAGGCGCAGCGACTTCTTTACGTGGTTCGGCCATTGCCGCTTCCGCGTGAGCGTCGCGGTGGCCAACATTCTGCTGCAACGGCAGGTCACCGAAGCCGCGAATCGCTATACGAAAGCCGGGGCTCCGGTATACCGCTATCGCTTTACCTGGAACGAACAGCCGAAACCGTGGAAGGACATTCTCGGCGCTTATCACGGCCTGGATGTGCCCTTTCTGTTTGGCAACTTCCACGCCGATTACCCGAACTTCGGTCGCTTCTCATGGACACCCGAAAGCGCGAATCGACGGGAGACCCTGCACAGCATGATGGCTTCCGCGCTCAAGGGATTCATCGAAAGCGGCGACCCCAACCAGTACGCCACGCAGACCAGCTGGCCACGCTGGAGCGAGACGCATGAGATGGCGGTGATCCAGTGACGACGACAACACGCATGGCGGAGACCGCGAAGATGCGCCAAATTTACTTTCAGATGCGCGCGATAGGCACTGCCTTGATCGCGCTTGGTGGAATTGGAGTCTCCGCGCCGACGATGGCTCAGTCCGATTCGGACGCCTTCGATTTCGAAGCGCTGTTTTCAGCGCCCGATGAAGGCACCAGCGAGAGCCGCACGGGAGGCGACACCCCGTCCGAAGACACATCGTCGAATGTTGACGAAAGCCTCGCCGGGGACGACACAGATTCGATGTCGACACCTGCAGATCCGGACTCACTCGAGACCATTCCGGTTGACTCTCTCGCTCAGGCGGAACCGCTCAGCGTTGCGCCAAAGCCATCGTCCAGACGCCTCGAAGAAATCATCGTCGTCGCGCAGAAGAAGGCGGAACTGATTCAGGATGTGCCCATCTCGATTTCAGTGATCGATGAAAAATTCATCAATGACTGGTCGATTACGGACCTCAATACCGCCGCCCTGTATACGCCTAACGTGAAAGTTGCCGACGCCGGTTACTTCATCCTTCCGCGCATCCGCGGTTTTGGCACCGACCAGAACAACAAGGCATTCGAACCCCCGGCGGGCGTTGCACTTGATGGCGTCCCCTATACCCGCCTGGAGTACTTCACCGCGGCAACCTTCGATCTGGCGCGCATGGAGGTTTACCGCGGACCGCAGG